>NZ_JAKRFQ010000495.1 GCF_022347985.1 Photobacterium sp. OFAV2-7 | reverse complement strand
ATCAAAACAGCGCAAACTCTAATTTGTTGTCCAATGACCTGTGGTTGGGAGAATGCCGCAGCGCACTTGTACGAAAGCAAGTGGTTGAAATCGACTATTCAAGCCCAACGTCTCAGGAGGTAATATCTCGCCACATTGAACCTATTGGTCTGTTTTATTACAGCTTGCATTGGCACTTAATTGCGTGGTGTCGCTTACGCGAAGGCTATCGTGATTTTAGGCTTGATCGCATCTCGAAGTTTCAACCACAACCCCAACAATTTTCCCGTCACAGCCGTGCAACGCTTCAACAATACCTAGCCCGGCAACAAAGTCAGAATAAATTACTGGAAGTTGATTTATTGTTTCGGCCTGAGGCTGCAAGATTTGTTGGTGAACAACGTTATTCGTTCGGGTTTGTCAGTGAGGAACGCACAGCTGAAGGCGTAAAAATGAGTTTTTTGACTTCTGTGCCGCATTACATGGCACGTTGGCTTTTACAATTCACAGGTGGCGTTTGTGTGCTTAAGGGAGATGGACTTGAAAGTGCGATGAGGTGCTTGACCGATGAGCTATCAGCACACTGGAATGCGGATTAATGAAGATAGCTCAAATTTAGTAGAGAATAGTTTCTACCCTCCTGACATAGGGTTGTCAGTGTCAGGTGTCACAGTTGGTTCAACGGTAAATACGCCGTCCAATATTTTTCCGAAGCATCGATTCGGGAATGATTAACCAACTGGAGAATAGGAACGATGAAACGTAAACCAGTCAACCCGTGGTCCTGGTCGCTGAATGTCGGCTACAACCAAGCTGAAATACTCGAAGGGCTCAACCGGCAGTTAATCTGCTCGGGTCAAACCTCCGTCGACGCCGAAGGCAACCCGCAGCACCCCGAGAACATGCGGAGCCAGATTACGCTTTCCCTAGACAACCTCGAAAGCGTCCTGAACGCAGCCGACATGGGTCTTGCCAACATCACACGGCTCAATATTTACACCACAGACGTTGACGAAGCGATGAAGCACTTCGACGTGCTCGGCGCCCGATTTGGACGGGCCGATGCCGCCCCTCCAATGACCCTGCTCGGGGTCACCCGGCTCGCTATCCCCGAGCTCATGTTCGAGATTGAGGCAACCGCTGCCGACTGACTTAACATCCGACAGCCTAGACGTATACCAAGAGGGTCATGCTTAAGCACTGGTTGCACGGACGATTTGTCCGTTCAACCGCAGACGAATACTATTAGCCATTCAGATTCATGGACATGGCTTGTATTTTCTGCCATAAATGACAATGACTCACCTATACAAGGCCATTTAAATAGCTGAAATATTACTCTCTAAACTGAGTGCCCCCTAGAGACACATAGGAAAAATACTCAAAAAAAATACCAGAACCGAAGTTCTGGTATTTCATTCTAAGCTTGAAAAAGCCATAGCGTCCGAAGACAGTTTGGTCCAGAACTATATAGCGCTAACGCTTATTCTGTCTCCGCTTCACCTTTATAGATTGTAGGATCAGGTGCCTCTACACCCCAGGTTGGAACAGGGTGTTTTTCTTGCCATTGAGCAAGCTTCAACTTCAGCTCTTCAAGTTTCTCAGGGTATTTTGCAGAAACATCATAGCTCTCAACGAGAACTTCATTTTCGTCTTCCGTGTACTCTTCCGGGTTTTCGCTAAGCTTGTATAACTCGTACTTCTTCTTTCTAAACTTAATCAACTTAAACTCATCATCACGAACGGCAGCTTTGTTTACGCGATCCCAATAAATATAGCGATCATCCAGCTTTTCAACTTCACCGGTTAGGCGCGGCATCAGATCGATACCATCCAGTTTTTTGTCTGATACATTTTCACCTGCAGCTTTCAGTACTGTCGGCAAAATATCCAGAGTGTTCACAGGGTCATCAATAAACTGCCCTGACTGGATTTTACCCGGCCAGGAGATTGCGAACGGGACACGGATCCCACCCTCATAGAGCTCGCCTTTATGACCTGACAGTGGTTTGTTAGAAGAGAAGTTACTTTTCGGCTTACCGCCATTGTCTGAGACAAAAACAATGATCGTGTCATCAGTCAGACCGTTTCGTTTTAGCGCTCGGTTAATACGCTGAACGTTTTTATCTAAGCTATATGCCATAGCAAGAGCCGTTTTGCGACTTTGGATGTCTTCTTCTGTTTTATAGTCTTCACTAACGTAACCAATCTGGTTTTCGTAGTCCTCGGTTGCCTTCAACGGTGTATGAACGGCATTGAAAGCGACATACAGCATGAAAGGATTATCGGCATTCTTATTGATAAACTTCGCCGCCTCCATACCAAACCTGTCGGTCAGATAATCTCCTGTCGTCCCTTCTTCAACGTCATCGGTAATAGTTAGGCCAGACAAGGTTTCCAGCGCGCTTGCAACTTCCTCTCCATATTCAGCGTAAAAGCGAGCACGTCCCTCTGATGCACCATACTCAGTAATATACTGCTCTATTTTTGGTGTATGCGTCTTGATTGATAGTTCTGCTGCCGCAATCTCGCTGGCAGTGGGCTCTCTATCTCTAGGCGTATAATTGTTCCACATTGTTGAATGCGGTGTCTCTACGGCATTTTCATGGTTTCTAATACCTACACCATAAGCTGCGGCACCATTATTAAAACCGAAGAAAGAGTCAAAGCCACGATTATGAGGCCAGAACTTCCAATCCTCTCCATCATGGAGCTTACCCACAAATCCGGTAACATAACCGGCATTTTGGAAATGATTGCCTATAGTCGGTATGCCTGTTGGCGTACCCGGCTCAACATCTGATGAAGTCGTAGCGCCCTCCTCCCCTTTTTCATCTTCTTCAGGGGCAGGGTTACTATAAAAACCAAAGCGCTGTTGGTAACGCCCTGTTAAAAGTCCAGCCCGTGAAGGACCTGAGACAGGAGCCGTCACATACCCTTGATTGAAGACAGCACCACTGGCCGCAATTTTTTGAATATTTTTCGTAACACCGCTTATATCATCACTATTCCAGCCTTCTTTATAGAAGCCCGCATCTGCATGGCCCAAATCATCTGCCACAATAATAACGACATTCGGCGTACGTGTTACCTCTGCGTTAGTCGCTGGTTCAGATCCAGCAATAGCAGGCTGCATAATGCCGAAAGAGGCCGTGAATGCTGTTGCCAGCAAGCACTTCTTAAAAGTGGGTATTGGCATTTTGTTCCCTCGTAAATTGTTGTTATCAAAATGAACTCATTTATAAGCAATCAATTCTGCTTATTTGTCACTTTCCAAAAAAGCCACCTGAAATATAAACGTTTCTATTGCAAGTGACAGCTCTTCGAGTAAAGGACAACAACACAAAGTATTCCCTCTGATAATGTTTTGATCAATGCAAACGGTTAATAATTATACATAAAAATCTAAATTTGCGACTCCCTTCCAGAAAAATGGAAGTTGTAGGAGATAGAGAAAAGTAGTGTAACCGCATATCTTATTGGCAATAACACCCGATTAACTTGCGGTAAATCGCACTTATAAAGAGAAACGTTTATATCAGTAGATTTTGAGATTTACATCACACATTGAATGAGGACGGAATAAGAGTTTACAAAACCGATAATTAAACAAAAAAGAATATGAGAGAGTGGTAATAATATGCCCAACCGAACATATGGAAGAGTAAGGCTGCCAGTAATTTAGTAAAAGGTGAGAAATTCAAAATTAGAAAATATGCAAGCACAAACATATACTTGGGTAGGCATTGGCGTTTGATGATTCATCAATATCACCTACCCAATTATAAATCGCACTCTAAGTTACGAGA
>NZ_JAKRFQ010000494.1 GCF_022347985.1 Photobacterium sp. OFAV2-7 | reverse complement strand
CATCTGCCATTGACCCGGGTGTGGGGCGCCTTGGTATCTATGGTTGCCTGCTCAGAAGCATCTTCTTGTGCCTTCGCCATCGCTTCGCGGGCTACACTTTGGTTGGTTGGCTCCTGGACAGTATACTGACGGCGAAATGTCCCTTTAGGGGAGGACTGAGCTTTTTGGTCACGTTGTTTAAGAAAGTTATCTAAGTGGTCACTAAAACTCATAAGATTACCTGTCAGGCTATTTGGTATTACTTGGTTCGAGAAGAACGATTATATGCTTGAACGTGTGAAGCAACAAATGCTATTCGCTAATTATATACCCTGACAAATCTGCTCACTGATAAGCTGTGGATCTGGCAAGGTGAGGTATTGCTGCTCAAAGTCTTTTAGTGGCATTGGGGCGCCGAAATAATACCCTTGAAATTCTTCTACCCCGATGCTGGCTAAGAATTGCTCTTGTGCCTCAGTTTCTACACCTTCGGCAACAACTATCATCTCTAGGTTATGGGCAAGCTCAACGATAGAGCGAGTAATCGTAATGTTATCCTTGTTTTTCGGTAAATCTTTAACGAATTCACGATCAACTTTCAGGATATGGACTGGGAAACGGCTGAGGTAGGCTAACGATGAATAACCGGTACCAAAATCATCGATCGCGATTTTAACCCGAAGAGCCTCTAGTCCTCTTAACTTATTCAGTGCCGTTTTGACATCTGCCATGATCACGCTCTCGGTGATTTCGAGTTCTAGATATTGCGGATCGCAACCTGTTTCTTCTATTGCTTTGCTTACCGTCTCGACGATGTTGGAGTTCAGTAGCTGGCGGGCAGAAATGTTGAGGGCAAAGTGGAGCAAATGGTTGTCATCTTGCCACTGTTTAAGTTGACGGCATGCTCGTTGGATCAGGTCTTCTCCCACTTCGATAATGAGCCCTGAATATTCCAGAATTGGGATGATATCAAGTGGAGACTGTATCTCGCCATTTTCATCCTCCCAACGAAGCAGGGCTTCGATACCGCAGAGGTCGTGGGTAATAGCATTCACTTTGGGCTGGTAGTAGAACTGGTATCTATGGGTGCCAATTGTTCTCCTTAACTCAGATTCAAGCTGGATACGTTTGATACTGTCCAGCCCCATCTGCTGGGTAAAGAAGCAGAATTTGTTACGGCTCTCTTCTTTGGCTCGGTATAGGGCAATGTCGGCATTCTTGAATAAGGTCTCCACACTGTCGCTGTCATCGGGATACAAGCTAATTCCCATGCTGGCGGTAATAAACAGCTCTTTTTTGTCGATACAAAGTGGCTCACTGATATGATGAATAATACGGTTTGCCATATTGACCAGATTCTCGGGCTCCACATTTTGCTTGATGATGATGGCGAACTCGTCTCCACCTAATCGAGCGAGAAGATCATTGCCGCGTAGCGAATTGCTGATGCGCTTTGAAATTGCGAGTAGGACTTTGTCCCCGGTTTCATGGCTTAGTGAATCGTTGATTTTCTTAAAATGGTCAAGATCGATGGTAAGCAAAGCTATGCTGCCGTGGCTCATTTTTGCGTCTTCGATGGCTTTTTCAAGGTATTGCTGGAGCAGCGTTCGGTTGGGGAGTTCGGTTAAAATGTCATAGTGCGCGAGTTTGTGTAGCTTACTCTCAAACAGTACGCGTTCAGTGATATCTTTCCCCGTTGAAATATAGTGGCTTATCTTTCCTCGATTATTAAGGATAGGAGAAATGGTTTTTTCTTCGTAGAGGATACTGTCGTCACTATTCCTCCGCGTAAGTACGCGATGGATTGTCTGTCCCTCTTTTAACTGTTTTTGCACTTTTCTGACATCTTTTTCATCATTCAGTGTTCTTTTGAGGAGGTTGGTTGATTGTGAACCAATGATGTCTTCGGACTTTACGCCAGTGAACTTTTCAAAAGCGCGGTTGACGTATTCTATGATGCCGCGATGGTTGGTGATGATAATTGAATCATTGCTCTGCTCTAGGGCGCGAGACATGCTTTTAAGCTTTTCCTCACGTTCAATCCAATAGGTCACATCTCTGAAGTTCAACAGAATTTCACTGCTTGAACTGTAGGTTGTCTCGGTTGCTACAAACTCAATATGTCGGGTCTTCAGGTTGCTTAGCTGGATACGTGTTTTTACCGGCCGCGGATTGTTTCTGGTTTTATTTTCGTGAACGTCATCAACTAGTTGTTTGATTTGTTCGCGGTTTTTGTGTCCGCTGATAAGTTTTAAAAGGTTCTTTCCCTTAGCTGACTGGTCATTGATATTAAGAATATGCCCTGCAGCCTTGTTGATGGTATTGATCGTCATATCCTGATTGACTGTAATGAGGCCGTCAGGTGCATGCTCCAGTACAGTGGCATATTGAAGGGCGACATCTTCGATATTTTGTTTCAGACGCTTTTCGTGACGGAGCATTTGAGATAGGTGCCAGGCCAGGACAATACACCCTGATACCAATGTCATGATCAAGAGCGAGAAAATAGTAAACTTCACAATACGTTGTTGTGAGAAAGCGAGCTCAAAAACAGCTTCATTCATGTTGATGTGCGAAATGATTGTCCATGGTAGATCTGTACCATTAAAAGGAAGCGTGAAAAGTGCATCTCCTAAGAATCTGTCGCCAGAGAAGAATCGGGTAAAGGTATAGAGATGATCCTGCTTGAGTATCTGGCCGCTTTCACCTTTCTGGATACGATCCCACAGTTTAGGATGGGCTTCGAAGAAATCTTGTCCGTTTGTTTTCTGCCGTGATGGCATGAATTGCCAGGCACTGTCGGATGTAGGGCCCAGCAACCAGCGTCCTTGGTTATTGATAAGCCAATATTGTCCGCTTTTCCAGTTATATTGATTACCCAGCTCAGTCAGATAATCGCGTCCTAGATAATTAAGCGCGATTAGCCAGCTTTCACCGTTGATAGTGAAGTGACTGATAAAGCGCAGCATAGGTTTGATGGGAGTTTCAACTTCACCATTTTCTATGTTCAAGTCAAATTGGGATGTATAGAAAGTGCCGGGATTGATCTTTAGTGATTCCTGTACATATGGCCGCAGGCTTTTATCTTGAAGCTGACTCTCCTGAACGCGATATGCCTGATTACCTTCCATATTGATACGAATAACTTCATGACCTTGAGCATTAATCAGTCTTATTTGATCGTAATAGGATCGAGTCTGGGTCATGCGTTTGAAGGTATTGGCAAGAATATCTTTCTTTTCGCTGCTACTGTGTGTGCTGATATTGACCTCATTGGCCTTTTGAGTCAGGTAGCGTAGATCATCAATAATGGGGGCGAAATGCAGTCGCGTGATATGCAGGGCCGACTGGTGAAGGCTGCGTTCTCTCTCCTGTATCCGTTGCTCCAGCTGGATCACATCTCCATGATAGATATAGAAAGCAGCCGCTGCTGTTATTGATAATAACGGCAGTAGCAGTGCCAGAAAACGGAGAAAAGCTAGCTTCATATATCATCCATGATGTCATTGAACACCTATCAGCTAACAGTATAGTGTAGCAATGAAAAAAGGCGCATATTGGTGGTGGTATTTTATTGTCTGATCACATGAAAAATGCGCAATCAGTTGCTTTTTTATGACTGATAACTAGACATGGGCTAAGGAGGGGGGAGGAGGAAGGAGTGCGCCTGTCTTACATTTGGCTGTCTTGGAATTATTCAATCAATGCAATTAAAGCGGGAATAGCAAAATGAAGACAGCACGAATTAAACAGTAAAAATTATTATGAAACTACATGCTTTATTATGCTTCTATTTTTGCAGCAGGATTAAAA
>NZ_JAKRFQ010000493.1 GCF_022347985.1 Photobacterium sp. OFAV2-7 | reverse complement strand
TATCTTTACTGGTACGGGCACCACGCGACCAGTGCGTAACTCAAGTTTTATTACGCTGGTGGTATTTTTGATAGTCCAACTTTTTGCTGTTCAGCATTGGGGGAATCATGGCCTGTGGTTAGCATTCACGTTTTTCTATGTTGGCCGTTTTGCTTTCCTTTACCCATATATTGGGCAGGTTAAGCAAAAATGTTATTAGCATAGCTTTCAGGAATGCTGAAACTAAACATACATAAGTTAAAGGGCGGTTTAGCCGCCTTTAATGATCAAACTTAGGAAAAAGACGAACAGCCACCTCCTCAAAGATGTTTTATTGGACAAATCTACGTGGTAGTATTGTTATGTTATATCATTACATTTAGTGTTACTGTGGATTATCAACCAATACTTACTATCAATAATCTGAGCCTTTTAGACTCCAAAGATAGGGATTCTCAACACTCGCTGTTTAAAAACATTACTTTCGATGTCTCGCAAGGTGAAGTATTGGCAATTATGGGGCCCTCTGGCATTGGCAAGTCTATGTTGTCAAAAGCGATCGCAGGTTTCCTGCCGTCGGATGTGATGGCAGTGGGAAGTATTCAGCTCAACGGCAGTGAAATAAGCCAACTTTCTATGTTGCAACGCTCACAAGCACAGCGCCCGGCAGTGATTTTCCAAGATGCTTTAAAAGCACTAAACCCTTTAGCATCAGTGGGCCAGCAGTTAAGTCTGGCTTTAACAACCAATAAAACCCGCTTAAATACAGAGACTCGTGAGGCAATAACAACACTTCTTAAGCAGCTTGGATTTTCAGAGCCCGGTGCAGTGCTGGCGTTACATCCAAGCCAATTATCTGGTGGGCAACGTCAACGTATTTGTATCGCGATTGCGCTATTAGGGAGCGCCAATCTCATTATTGCCGATGAACCCACCAGTGCACTCGATCCCATTACAGAAGCAGAAATCCTCAGCCTT
Organism: Photobacterium sp. OFAV2-7; assembly: GCF_022347985.1. GTDB lineage: Bacteria > Pseudomonadota > Gammaproteobacteria > Enterobacterales > Vibrionaceae > Photobacterium. The sequence continues at coordinate 2,837 of NZ_JAKRFQ010000493.1, read as the reverse complement.
TTCTTAAGAAGCGTTCAACAGCGTAAGGTCGGGGGGATCTTGATCACTCATGATCTTGCAGCGGCTTTGGCTTGCAACAAACTCTTGGTTATATCTGATGGCAGCATGGTGGCCTATGGCTCGCCTTTTGATGCAATTCGTCAAAGCCAGCACCCGTTTTGCCTTCAACTTCAGCAACTTCTACCTGAGTAACTTTGGAGCCAGCCATGATAAAGCATGAGCAGATTTCGTCTGCCCAAGTTCATTTTGCTCAAGTCAGCGTAAATTACTTCTCACGGCCATCTTGGTTGGGAGGGAAACCGTTCAAAGCCTTGGAACAACTTAACTTAACGATTTCAACGCATAATTTGGCGATTGTCGGCCCGTCGGGTGCGGGAAAATCAACCCTGATTGAATTGCTATTTGGTTTGCGCCAGCCAAGTGCTGGTGAGGTATATGTTTGCGGTTATCCGCTTTCTCGCAGCACGGCAAAGCAGCGACAGGCATTGTGTCGGCATATCCAATTGATACCACAAGAACCCCAGTCGAGCCTGAACCCTTATTACAGTGTGCGTCAGATTTTGCTTGAGCCCCTGAGCAATATTGGTGAAGCCGAAGAGGGGGAGCAAAAGGTTGAACGCGTCTTATTGGATGTGGGGTTAGACCTTTCGCTGCTGGATCGTAATCCGCAGCAGCTTTCTGTCGGTCAAGCTCAACGTGTTGCTATCGCTAGAGCCTTGATTGTGGAGCCTTGTGTGCTGGTGGCGGATGAACCAACAAGCAGCCTCGATCCTGTCAGCCGTAAGCAAATTCTCGATTTACTAGCACAGATTCAAAAAACTCGTCACATGCGCCTAATTCTGGTTACTCATGATTTCGAAGCCGCAAAACAGTTGTGTGACGAAATTTTAGTGCTGGATAAAGGCCGGGTAGTTGAGTATGGCGCAACAAAAAAAGTGGCAATGAGCCCTAATCATAGGATCACAAAAGCACTGATGAGTGCTCACCCTAAAAGTAATGAATTCATAAAAACCATTGGAGAGGTTTCATATGCACCTTAAAACTCACAAGTTAGTATTAGCACTTACCTTAAGCGCATTGCTAACGGGTTGTTTTAATTCTGAAGACAGCACAACTGACGATAAAGCGTCGACAGCTCAATCATCGTCATCCGAAATTCGTGTTGCGATGATGCAGCCACCAAGAACCGGTTTGTCTCCGTTATCCGATGATGCATTTAAACTCTCTCGTTGGAGTACGGCGGAAACCCTCGTTAACCTGAGTGATCTTTCTGTTGCGGAGCCAATGTTGGCAACGAAATGGCAGCAAGTGGAACCTACAACTTGGCAGTTTACGGTTCGCCAAGGTGTGATGTTTCATAACGGTTCATCGTTAGATGCAAAAGTCGTTGTTAACTCGCTACAAAAGGCCCTGCAAGCAGCCCCTAAACCACGTATTTTAGATGGCATTGAATGGCAGGTGCGCGCACTTGATGATTTCACAGTTGAAATCAAAACCACGTTTAACGATCCCTTACTGCCAAGCCGTTTATCGAGTCCTCAGTTAGCTATCTTGGCTGCATCGGCCTATAAAGATAACGGTCGTGTTGTGCCGACAAATGCGGGAACAGGCCCATTTGTATTGACTGAAATTAACGGTCAAACCAGTGCGAAACTTGAGCGTTTTGACGGTTACTGGGGCGAGAAAGCAAAAGTCGATAAAATCTTTGCAGAATACGTTCCGAACGGTTTTGCACGTGCCGCTGCGTTGCGCACGGGTGAAGCTGATGTGGTGGAAGCTGTGCCTGTATCGCAAATTGCAATGATGGATCAATCTCAATTGCATGAAGTGGCGATGCCTCGCACCAACACCCTGTATTTAAATAATCAGTCTAAGGTGTTTAGTCAGTTCGCATTACGTAAAGCGGCCGCTCAAGCTGTAGATCGTGAGCAGATCATTAATACGGTTTACGAAAATCATGCGGATCTCGCAAAGGGATTATTGGGACCTGCATTAGTTTGGGCAGAGCCTGTTCGCGAAAAGAACCCGCGAGCTGAAACAATGGAAATACAAGTGGCTAATGGTGAGAAAATCGTGCTTGGTACTTTTACTGACCGTGCAGAATTACCTGAAGTTGCCGTATTGTTGAAACAACAACTCGAAGCCGCTGGTTTTGTGGTTGAATTGGATGTTCGGGAATATGCACAGATTGAAAATGATGCGCTTGCGGGTAAGTTTGATGCGTTCTTATTGTCTCGCGCAACAGTGCTTGATTCAGGCGATCCTGTAGCCTATATGCAAAGTGACTTTGGTTGTAAAGGCTCATTTAATCTAGGTCAGTTCTGTTCGGAAGAAGTTGATGCAGCGTTGAAGCATGCTGATCGTCAACCGCTCGGTGAATTACGCCAGCAGGCGATCATTGAAGTTGAAAGCAAAATTTTAGAGCAATACGCTGCTGTACCGCTGTTGCATGAACGAGTGATCCAAGGTGAAAGTACGAAGGTCAAAAACGCGGTACGTGATCCGCGAGAGCGTCGTCTTATCAACCAGTTTACTGAGGTGAACTAACCCAATGTCGTCTGCTGTTAATATGCGTGCGACTTTGAGTGTCGGTATGCCCTGGCTTTCTCGTTTGCTGTCGCTAAGTGTCGTGGTTGTTTTAGTTGGCTTGATGCCGGATATTGCCGGTATCGATCCGAGCCAATCGATTTTACGGGCGCGCTCCGGTGCTCAGCAGCTGTTAACCGCAGAAGCACTACAAGCTGTTCGTGATGATCTTCAGTTAGATCGAAGTGCAGCACAGCGCTTGTGGGATTGGCTAACCCTCGCATTTCAAGGTGATTTAGGTGTCTCTTGGG
>NZ_JAKRFQ010000492.1 GCF_022347985.1 Photobacterium sp. OFAV2-7 | reverse complement strand
TCTCCTTTACATTCCCGAGACTAATATCAAACACCAATCTCAGCAAAGCTGATAAAAATATGATTTTTAAACAGAAAATTTACATCTGAAATAACCAATCTGTACTGAATCCCATCAAACTCGTACAATCAACAAACACCCCTAAACAATATAAAGCATTACCAAAACGCTCCAATAAAGATAATAAAACGTCATTTTAAACATTGATTCACATCTTTATCTTGTTTTTCACACGATGCATAGCGTAACCTTCGCCACGAAAAATGGACCCATTGATGGGATAAGTACGATTATATGGAGGTCGTGATGCACTCACCTGCTTCACAACAAGAACTACAGCAACCTAAAAAAACGTTATTTACACGTTTTCTCGACACCGTTGAGTGGCTTGGCAACCTGCTACCACACCCAATCACCCTTTTTGCCCTATTCTGCCTGGCAATTTTAATCGCTTCCGGTGTGGCCGGCTTCTTTGAAGTGGCTGTCGCCGATCCACGTCCAGAAGGTGCAGCAGGTCGATCTGCCGATGGCATGATCCACGTTGTCAGCTTACTCAATGAAGAAGGGCTGCAAAAAATTGTGGCCAACCTGGTCAAGAACTTCACCGGTTTTGCTCCGCTGGGTACCGTACTGGTGGCTATGCTAGGTGTTGCTATTGCTGAGCATTCAGGTTTGCTCTCGTCAGCTATGCGTGGCTTGGTGATGGGCGCTTCTCGCCGCATGGTAACGCTTGTTGTCGTATTTGCCGGTATTGTATCAAATACGGCTTCAGAGCTAGGTTACGTAGTACTGGTACCGCTGGCAGCTATGCTGTTCCACTCACTAGGCCGACACCCATTGGCCGGGCTGGCAGCCGCTTTTGCCGGTGTATCCGGTGGCTATAGTGCCAACCTACTGCTAGGCACTGTCGATCCTTTGCTATCGGGCATTACAGAAACCGCGGCTCAGATGATCGATCCGGCCTATAGCGTTGGCCCTGAAGTAAACTGGTACTTCATGTTCGCCTCAACGTTCGCTATCACCATCATGGGTGCCTTCGTTACTGAAAAGATCGTCGAACCTAAACTAGGTAAATACAACTCGGAAGAGGCTAGCGAAGATCTTGGCAAAGACAAGATGGGCAAGCTGACCTCCCTTGAAAAGAAAGGATTAAAGGCTGCTGGGCTTGCCGCTCTGGGCGTTGCGATCTTGCTAGCACTAACCATCGTGCCAGAGAATGGTATCCTCCGTCATCCGGAAACCGGCTTGGTCGCTGGCTCGCCATTCCTTAAGGGAATTGTCGCCTTTATCTTCGTTTTCTTTGCCATCCCGGGCTTTGTCTATGGCAAGGTTGTTGGCAGCATGAAGAATGACCGTGATGTTATTGATGCCATGGCAAAGTCGATGTCCTCGATGGGCATGTACATTGTACTGGTTTTCTTCGCAGCGCAATTTGTCGCTTTCTTCAAGTGGACCAACTTTGGTCAGGTCTTTGCCGTTGCTGGTGCTGACTTCCTGCAATCAATTGGCCTGACCGGCCCTATGCTATTCTTTGCCTTTATCCTGATGTGTGGGTTCATCAACCTGATGATCGGCTCAGCATCAGCTCAGTGGGCAGTGACCGCTCCAATCTTCGTTCCTATGCTGATGCTGGTTGGCTACGCGCCAGAAACGATTCAGGCCGCTTACCGAATCGGTGATTCAGTCACCAACATTATCACTCCAATGATGAGCTACTTCGGTATGATTCTGGCGGTAGCAACCCGTTACCAAAAGAACCTTGGTCTGGGTACACTGATTTCGACCATGCTGCCATACTCGATTATCTTTATTTTCGGCTGGAGCATCATGTTCTATGTATGGGTCTTTGTTCTTGGGATCCCGGTAGGTCCAGGTGCCGCTACCTATTACAACATCGGAGGCTAACTTAGCCCCAATCCAAAAGCAGGGATCACTAACCAAATACCAGTCGGTTTACACATATATGATCGATGGAACGATCCTCTGAGAAAGTCAAAAATCCGAGTGTTGTCAAAACACTCGGATTTTTTATATTAATAAAGCATGTCCATCATCAAGTCATCGTTTATCAACCAAAGGAATCACCTCTAGTTAATGATCGTTTTGACTCAATTAAATTTGATTATCTTTTAATGCTTGAGCAAACGCTTCAAGCCCCATTTCAGGTTCTCCTAGTTCTTTCCACGTTTTTTCTGCTATAGGTTCTTCTTTTAACTGCTCTACAAATGTCATCATATGCTCCATGAACGCTTCTTCTTCTGACGGCATTCCCATTTCTTTTAATGCAGCAAGAGGGAAGCTTTCAATAGTTACCTCAGGATCATAAACTTTGACAAATCGCTTTGCAGCCTCTGGAAAAGGCATTCCCTCTTTACCCTGAACGGCAAAAGATTGAGAATAAGCGTTCGGATTTCCAATCGCATTATAGATATTTTTAGCCAGAATTGATGTGTTGGTGAAATACAAGGGGTGTTTTAAATCACCAATAATGGCAAACAACTTATCTTGAATATACAGAGGAAATGAATCGACAAAAAATGAACAAAACAAAAATGTATAAGGAATTCCTGAATCTTTGATATATTTCATTCCCTGATCACGAATCAGGCTTGTTTTAAGTTGCACTCCCTCTACAGCAAAATCCTTACGTAATGATTCAATACCCCCAATCTGCATAATTTGTTTCACCCCGTTAAATTGGGCAGCATCGACGATATTTTTTACACCTTCTCGCTCAGGATAGAAGGGAAGCTCAGGATTTAAAGAGGTAGTATTCAGATGAATATAAATATTTTCGGTTCCTTGAAAAGCCTCTTTCAAACTATGAACATCTTCGACATTTCCATAAACAATGTCCACATTTTCTGGAAGAAGCTCTCTTGCCTTGTCAAGATTACGTACAACCGCTTTGACCTGTACCCCATTTTCCAATAAACGGTGAATAACGGGAACAGCTAACCTTCCAGTTGCCCCAACGATAGTGAGGGTTTTGTTAGTGATGCTCATCTTTTATCTCCTTTGTACCATAAGACAATTCAACATAAATTGCTTTGCATTGAATTGCGTTAACCATAAAAGAGCAGCTAAAAAGATGCGTTTCCATTCTTGCTATTTCATAGAGGAGCCAAAGGAATACAGATTTCCATCTCCCAGGATTCATTCAAATTTTCAGTGCTATACTTGTGAAAAACTTCATATCCAGGCGAGCCTGATGGTAAGTACCCACTATAAGGAAGCCAGTTGGTAACCAAATCATCCCAGGGTTGCTCTAAGTCACCATCAAGGACTTCACACCGATAAACAGCGCAGTCTCCTCCGGGGATGAGTTGAATGTTAAGCACATCAGGAATCTGATTATCTGATTGGATTATCACGCCAATATCGTAGCGACATTTCTCATGAGGGGTAATATCAGGGTTGTCCCAAACAATGCCAGTAATTGAAGAAAATTCAATGTTATGCTCTGTCAATATCTCTATCAACTTCTGTATCGCCCTTTGCGTTGCTACCGTTTCGTAAGCACCTATAAAACGAAGGTAGGCAAATCGAAACGAAGGCCGAGACTGAATAGTCACACTCATTGATTGGCACTTTTCTTTATCTGGAGAAATCAGGCTTGGTTTAGACTGACAAGTAACTTTCTCTTTTATTAGTTCAAGAGAGTCTTGTTTCCTGCTACCTTGGCGAAAGCAAGTAGGTGATAGACCAAAATACCGGCTAAATTGTTTCGCAAAATTTTGCGAGCTAGAGAAGCCACATTCAAAAGCAATGTCAGTAATACTTTTCTCAGGGTTAAAGTAGAAGATCG
>NZ_JAKRFQ010000491.1 GCF_022347985.1 Photobacterium sp. OFAV2-7 | reverse complement strand
GTGAAGATAGTAGAAGGGATTGCGCTGTGTCGATGTAAGGAATGGGTGGAAGTGCCAGTAAGTTATTGAAATATTGGCACGGCCCAAATTTGGGCCGTGCTATTCGCCCTTATCTTTCACTTTTATCCTGCCAGATTCTACAGCTGCTTGAGGTCAGCAACACTAGGATTAGCTTTTGCATTGTTAGCGGTATATGTACAGCGTTACTTAGGCTTTTTGGTACTATTGAAACAAAAGGGTGGATTACGCGACAATTTGTCGCTATATTTATCTCGACATTCTTGTCCAAGTTATATGATTTAGATAAAGACGATTAATTAAAGACTGACAACGATTGACTAAAGACTAAAGACTAAAGACTAAAGACTAAAGACTAAAGACTAAAGACTAAAGACTAAAGACTAAAGACTAAAGACTAAAGACTAAAGACGATTAAGACGAGAAGATGACGATTATGAGAGGTGAGTATGGCTACTAGCGTTCGCTTGGATGATGAGTTTGTCACTCACGCAAAAATTCACGCTGAAGCGGAAAGCCGATCAGTGCCTAAGCAAATAGAATATTGGGCGAAGATAGGTCAAATGATGGTGGATAATCCAGATTTGTCTTACGAGTTCGTTCGTGAAGCACTGTTGGCAACCGAAGAAGCTAAACAGGGAATGGTCAAACGTTATGTCAGAAGAACAAAACGAAATTGATGTTTTTGAATCTCGACGATTTGAAAAAGCATTGGGTAAGCTTTCTGAATCTCATTTGGTAATCGTTGAAGATGAGATAGAGAAGATAATCGCTGATCCTGAAATTGGCGAACAGAAGAAAGGTGATTTATCACACCTCTGGGTGCATAAGTTCAAGATAGAGTCTCAGCAAGTTTTGCTTGGTTACAGTTGGGTTGAGAACAAGCTAGAGCTGTATCTTCTTAACATTGGACCACATGAGAACTACTATCAGCAGATGAAGAAAAGCCGTAAGGCCGATCTGAAGCTCATTAAGTGATACTAATTAATAAGCCTGAGCAATGCTCAGGCTTCATTTGTTAGATAACACCAATTTGCATTAGTTCTGTCATCAATTGATCTTGGCTTAAAGCTATACGTAGGCTGTTATCATTCGAAAAAAACACTATTGAGGTGTCTTCATCATTTTTGCTTTGAACTATATGAGTTACGATATCCATATTCACTAGGATATTTTTGCCACTTGGGCTTGGAAGATGAACAAAATTCGCCATATTTGTGTCCTTTATTTATTAAGTATGCTGTAGGTCTGATAAGCAGCTATGGCTTCTTCAATATATTCCTGTTATGCCATTTGTTGTTCATTGAATCATACTCCAACATTCCTGCCCACAAACCTTGACACCACCAAAATGCGCAGTTAACCTGATTGCATAACAGCAAAATCTGTTATCTGGATTGGCGTCCAGCAAAATTAACCCAGAGCCCATAAGACGCGCTCGCGTCTTTTTTGTTGGGCTGCGTTCGCGCACACCTAAGAATTGTTGTATTCTATGGCGGCTCGAACAGGGGCGACTTCGGTCGCGCCAGCAACCTGGGTAGCTGGTTACGCCAACCCTGTTCGAGTTGCCACCATCGTGAGTATTGGCGTCTCCGAGTGGCAATGATTTTACATTACCCAGGAGACATCTTATGTCTGGACAAGTCTTGCCATTTTCTCAGCCCAGTAAGGGGGCATTAGACCCATTATCACTTCTTCAACAGTATTGGCTAATCTGCCAATGTGATGACCCCACTGAACGTGTTGCCCTGGCTACCAGTTGGCGTTTCCGCCTTAACGAACTGGTTCGCGAACAGCCTGAACTCTTCGAGCATGTATCCCTTCATCCTGAATTCAAATTGCTATTGCAAGACTTGAATTAGGTAAGCAGAAGAATCAAGGAGGATACGATGCTAGAAGTTGTTTCAGATAACGAAATGACCCCAGCGGCCTTCGAGGCCATGTACCAGAAACTATTGCTCACCCCATACGAAGCGATTGTCTGTGATTGCGGACATTGCATTTTCACTCACCAAGGCGTCATCCGCTCCCGCTGCGTAAAAGTAGCCGAAGGCTTAGCGCTTTGCAGGTGCAAGAAATGGGTGAGGGTACCAGTGGGAATGGCCGAGCTTCATTGATGTGACCATACAAAGCAAACGCCAGAAATGGTGTTTGCTTTGTTGTACTTAGTGTTAATAAGCATACAGTTTAAACATATGATTTGTTGATAAAAGTTGAACGAGGGCAAGGAATGGTATATGAATCAGGTATATTGTCTCTGTTCGTTGAATACAATGTTATATTTAAAAGGAGAAAGTAATGACTTTAACCAAAGCCCTATGCAAAATTGCAGCAGGTTTAAGTTTGATTTTATCAACCACGGCTTCTGCGGGTTTTGCTAGTGATGAAGGTGGGACAATTCACAATATCAGAATCCACCGAACCACTGGCACCCCTGTATTGATGTTCACTACTGTACCGCATATATCTCCACCAACATGCAATGGAAATCCAGCTATAGAATGGGCTGTTACACTTGATGACTTTGGAAAGTCTGTATATTCACTTGTTTTATCAGCACAAGCACAACATAAAAAAGTCATTATTCACGGTAAGAACCTATGCGAAGACTGGGATGATAGAGAGTCCATTATCCATATTACGTTAGCAGGTGAATAGACCGGAATATAACAAGGCCATCAAGGTGACTCGTAACACTCGGCGTTATACCCCTATTACCGTTTCCCAGCCTTTGACTGCCCATATTGATGGCGACTGAGCCCCTGAGCAATCCTCAGGGGCTTTTCTTTTCTCACCCCATACGAAGCGATTGTCTGTGAATGCGGACATTGCATCTTTACCCACCAAGGCGTCATCCGCTCCCGCTGCGTAAAAGTAGCCGAAGGCGTAGCGCTATGCAGGTGCAAGAAATGGGTGAGGGTGCCCGTGGGGATTGCTGAATTTTATACTTAATAAGTGCATATGAGCATAAAGGTACATAGCGTTTGGTTGTGTACTTTTTGCCAATACTCTACGTAGTTATCATTGGAGTAATTTATGTGTTGCGTGTCATATATACAAGTGTCATATTTAGACGCAATTAGATCCTGTATAATAGGTACTTAGATAAATGGCTAGAACATACGAACAAGAAATGCACTCTCTATCTCCATACTCTTTTCGGTGCTATAACAAAGATTTAGGTGGAAGAAGAGAGCAAAGATACAGTACATTAGATCGGATTGGTCAATATGATTTATTTGAACTATTGAAATGGTTCATAATGAGTAAAACAGGTGCGTATCATATTATGGATGATACGAAACAAGTGTATCAATTTAGTGATGTTTCTATCAACGAAGAAACAAGAGAGTTATCAGGTTGGTTTAATGTTGGTTACTACGGAATAAAAACTGACATTATTGATATTGAAACTGGTGAGGTCGATTTTAAAAAGGCTCAAAAGAACGCTGAAATTATTAAACACTATGTCCATTTTTATATCCCACAAGGAGTTAATGAGGCAATGGCTTTTCTTCATTCCTATCGTGGAAATGGTATTAAAACATTGTTTCATATTCTTTTTTCTACATACTTTAAAACTGTAACGGGTCTAAATCTGCAAATGAACCCTTTGGCTTATGATAAAGCTCTGAATGCTTGGCTTGATGCCCAAGCTAAAGAGGTTAAGTTAACGAAGTTCGTAGGTCTAGCTGATGCAGCGGATCAGTTGAGAAAACTTGGTCATAATGAGCAAGAGCTTGTGATAAAACCTCCACGAAGAGGAAGTTTGGGTCGCTTACGTGACTATAT
>NZ_JAKRFQ010000490.1 GCF_022347985.1 Photobacterium sp. OFAV2-7 | reverse complement strand
AGCAAAGCATTTTATTACCTCTGCTTAGTAAGTAATAGAAGTATTTACTTTTCATAACAATAATTGGCCTGATGTCACCTTTTCAGAAAAAATACAAAAAGATGCAGCCATTTTTGACAATTTTTACACCAATCAAATGGATTCAAGGTGCCGATATAAATTTGAAAGAAAAAGGGTAACAAGTAACTTGTTACCCTTTGGCTTTTTCACGATAAAATAATCAGAATCCCTCGACACCATGCATATCAGGTAGCTTATGGGCGATACCTTTATGGCAGTCAATACAGGTTTTTTCTCCACTGGCCAAAGCCGTCGAGTGTTGATTAGACGCTCGCTGGGACTGGCGCGTAAAATCCATATAGACAAACTCATGACAGTTACGGCACTCCAGCGAGTCGTTTTTCTTCATCCTAGCCCACTCTCTGTCCGCCATTTCACGCCGCCTTTCGTTAAATTTGTCCAATGTCGAAATTGCGCCGGTAACCCAAGCATATACCTCTTTTGAAGCCTGCATTTTACGCGCCATTTTGTCGGTCCAGTCATGGGGAACATGACAGTCCGAGCAAATAGCCCGCACGCCGGTACGATTTGTGAAATGTATCGTACCCTGAATTTCCTGATAGACATTTTCTCTGTGGCAACTCACACAAAATGGCTCACTGTTGGTAAATTCCATACCTGTATTAAAGGCCCCCCAGAAAATGATCCCGGCAATGAACCCGCCTAAAGTTAAAAAACCGAGGCTGAAATACTTCGACGGAGAGCGAACGAGTTGCCACCATTTCTTTATCCAGTTCCACATACTGGCTACCTCCTCACTGCTCTTGATCAATCAAGGTGTCAAGATCTGTGAAATCAGTACCGACCAGTTGCTTCGCATCGGTTTGTACCACATGGCACTGCTGGCAAAAATACCGTCGAGGAGAAAGCTCTGCGAGGAAGTTCCCATCACGATCCATATAGTGGGTCACACTGATCATTCGTGCCTGGGTTTCCTCGACTCGGCTCCTCGCATGGCAGGACATGCACTTATTCACATTCAGATCGACCTGATAATTGTCTATCTTGTGCGGAATAACCGGCGGCTGCATCGGATAGCTTCGCTTCGGAATGATGTCAGTATTCAGAGGATGGCTCATCACCGGAGGCTCGGCCTGAGTATTTAACGGCGACATACGTAACGTCGCCAGCTCCTCATCGACGATCGCTGTTGCTGCAACCACAACCGCGGCGGAAAGTGACAAAGCTGCCGATAGCAATAGAAGTACGGAAATTAAACCCTTCATTTTTCACTCCTATGCTTTCATTATTTTTATTGCGCACTTTTTGAAATCAGTCTGCTTGGACAGTGGATCGGTTGCATCCAAGGTCACTTTGTTAATAAGCTGACTGGCATCAAACCACGGAACAAATACCAAACCTTTGGGTGGTTTGTTTCGACCTCGTGTTTCCACCCTTGTTATTATTTCACCACGCCGGGAAACAACCTTAACCGCATCGCCGCGTCGCAATCCTCTTAATTTAGCATCCTCAGGGTGCATAAAGACTTGGGCATTAGGATAAGACTTAAACAGCTCGGGAACCCGTTGCGTCATAGAGCCTGAATGCCAGTGTTCCAGTACCCGTCCGGTTACAAGCCAGAGATCATAATCCTTATCCGGTGCTTCTGCTGCCGGCTCAAATGGCAGGGCGAAGATAATCGCTTTGCCATCAGGCTTACCGTAGAACTCAAAACCCGCGCCTTTTTTCACATATGGATCCGAACCTTCACGGTAGCGCCATAGGGTTTCCTTGCCGTCGACAACCGGCCAACGTAACCCACGAGACTGGTGATACATCTCAAACGGTGCAAGGTCATGGCCATGGCCACGGCCGAACTCGGCATATTCCTCAAACAGCCCTTTTTGGACATAGAAGCCATACTCTGTCGCTTCATCATTAATCTGCCCTTCCGGCAGATCGGACAGCGGGAACTTGTTGACCTGGCCGTTGATGAACAACACATCAAATAGCGTTTTTCCCTTGTAATTCGGGTTCGCATCCAGCAGTTCTTTCGGCCACACTTCCTCGGTTTTGAAGCGTTTTGAAAACTCCATCAACTGCCAAAGATCGGATTTTGACTCACCGGGCGCTTTGACCATCTGATACCAAAGCTGTGTTCGGCGCTCTGCGTTCCCGTACGCACCTTCTTTCTCGACCCACATCGCCGTAGGTAAGATCAGATCGGCTGCCTGAGCCGTCACCGTTGGATAGGCCTCGGAAACAACAATGAAGTTATCTGGGTTGCGATAACCTGGCAGGGTTTCCTCGTTGATATTGGCAGCAGCCTGGAGATTGTTGTTCACCTGGATCCAATAAGCATTGATTTTGCCGTCGCGTAACAGACGGTTTTGCAATACCGCATGGGCACCGACTTTACCCGGGATAGTCCCGTCTGGTAGTTTCCAGATCTTTTCCGCTGTTTTACGATGTTCAGGGTTGGCAACCACCAAATCGGCAGGCAAACGATGGGCAAAAGTCCCCACTTCACGGGCCGTACCACAGGCCGAAGGCTGACCAGTCAGTGAGAACGGGCTGTTACCGGGAGTAGAAATTTTACCGGTCAGCAGGTGAATGTTGTAGACCAGATTATTACACCACACCCCGCGAGTATGCTGATTAAAGCCCATGGTCCAGAACGACACGACTTTGGTATCAGGGTTGGCATATAGCTCTGCCAGCTCAATAAGCTTGTCCGGTTTCACACCTGAAAGCTCACTGGCTTTTTCTACCGTATATTCCGATACAAACTCTTTGAACTCATCAAAGGTCATTGGATCAGAGCCGCCGCTATCAGGGTTCTTTGCTTTCTGCTGCAATGGGTGCTCAGGACGAAGCCCATAGCCAATATCGGTCGCCCCGCGGCGGAAGTTAACGTGCTTGCTGACAAAGTCCTGATTGACCTTGTTATTGGTAATAATGTAGTTGGCAATAAAGTTAAGAATGGCAAGATCAGATTGAGGAGTGAAAACGATAGGAATATCTGCCAATTCAAAGCTTCGGTGCTCAAACGTCGATAAAACCGAGACTTTTACATGCGGACTCGATAAACGCCTGTCAGTGACCCGGGTCCATAAAATGGGGTGCATCTCTGCCATGTTAGATCCCCAGAGGACAAAGGCATCGGCCGCTTCGATATCGTCATAACACCCCATCGGCTCATCAATACCAAACGTCCTGATAAAGCCAACAACGGCCGAAGCCATACAGTGCCTGGCGTTTGGCTCAATATTATTGGAACGGAACCCCGCTTTCATCAGTTTCGATGCGGCATAGCCTTCATAAACCGTCCATTGGCCCGAGCCAAACATACCGATAGCTTCCGGTCCTTTATCCTTCAAGGTGCCCTTCCACTTTTCAGCCATAATATCAAAGGCCTGATCCCAGCTCACCGGCGTAAACTCACCATTTTTATCGTACTTGCCACCCTTCATGCGCAGCATAGGTTGAGTCAGACGATCATCGCCGTACATAATCTTAGAGAGAAAGTATCCCTTCACGCAGTTCAACCCGCGATTTACCGGTGACTTGATATCACCGTGGGTGGCGACAACTTTGTCATCCTTTACCCCTACGTTCACCGAACACCCTGTTCCGCAAAACCGGCACGGCGCTTTTTGCCATTTCAACCGCGTTTTCGAAGCATCCGTCACCACATTACTGGCCTTCACCGGAATCGTCATTCCAATCGCTGCTGCTGCGGATGCTACAGCCTGCGCTTTAATAAACTTCCGTCGTGAACATTTCATTACGACCTCTCTGCATACTTCACTG
>NZ_JAKRFQ010000489.1 GCF_022347985.1 Photobacterium sp. OFAV2-7 | reverse complement strand
CTTGCCAAGTTAGTTCAAAGAAATATTACAGTGAGTATTCTCACAAAAAATCTTACGGCAAGTACTATGGCTCCAAGTCTAAAAAACCGAGTTATAAGGAATATAGTTACAAGAGTAAGAGAAGCTGCGATCGCTACTGGGGTTAGCAGCTAATACCCAAGGAAGCGGAGCTCTCTATGAGCTACCGCTACCTTATAGTATTAGCACCTAACTGATTATTCCATCTACGAGCTAAACAGTTTTTTTGTTTCTGGAGTTAATGTTGCGATGCACTCACTTAGTTGGCTCTGTCTGTACTTAATACTCTTACTTGCATCACTTACCGCTTGCGATAACTCGCAACAAGAAATACAGGATTCCGCGTCACCCAGTTCATTACAGTTTGTCGTTCCAGGTGACAACCCCGGCCTCGACCAATTAGTTGTCGCTTCCGGCACCCTCAAGCCTGTCGGGGAAGTCGAAGTTGGCTCCGAGGTGTCCGGCCGCATCACCGAGCTGTTGGTTGATTTCAACGATGTCGTTCAACAAGGTCAAATCATTGCCCGCATAGACTCGGAATTCTTTGAAGCGCAGCTTAGACAAGCCAAAGCAACACTGCTAAATGCCAAGGCCACCGTAGAAATGCGAAAAGCATCTCTACGTCAGTCTTCGCGATCACTGGAGAGGATCAGAATCCTCAACAAGAAAAATGTCGCCTCCGAGAATCTTTTGGACGAAGCCGAAACCGAAGTATGGGTAGCTCGGGCAGAACTTGACCGGGCGAAAGCCTTTGTCAGAAGCCATGAAGCCGCCCTGGAAGAAGCCAAAGTTACGCTATCACGTACCGCAATACGCGCCCCGATCGACGGTGTAGTCATCTCTCGCGAGGTTATGAGTGGACAAACTGTTGCCGCTAGTCTCGAAGCACCCAAGTTATTCAAAATAGCCCGTACCCTCGGTGAAATGGAAATCCACGCAAGAGTCGATGAGGCAGATATTGGCCAGCTCCAGGTTGGACAGCAGGCGATATTCACGGTTCCGGCATACGGAGAGCAACGCTTTAGTGCCAAGGTCATACAAATACGGGTTTCACCGAAAATTATCGATAACGTAGTGACCTATACGGTTGTTTTATTAGCTGAAAACCAGGGGGACTCACTGCTCCCCGGAATGACAGCTGTTGTTGAGATAGCCGCAGGCCAAGCTGCCAACAATGAAGTCGACAGATACTCATCAAGGATTGAGCAACCCTCATCCGTGACGAGCCGATAACGTATGGAGCGGAAACTCAAAATCATAGTTTGGAATTGATGGCAATGAGCTACTGGCTATATCTGACCAATGCATTGAGAACTATATACCGACATCGCCTTCGAAGCTTTCTGACGATACTGGGCATTATGATTGGTGTGGCGGCGGTCGTTACCGTAATCGGCGTCGGTGCAGGCAGTCAACACCAAGTACTACAGCGCGTGGAAAGCCTGGGAGCCAATCTGCTGTTTATCGAACCAGGCGTAATGGAAACAGGCGGTGTACAGCTAGAAAAGAAATTTCCCACGCTGACTGTCCAGGATATCGAAGCCGTGCGCCAGTTTGTACCTAACGTGTTAACCGCAGCTCCATCAGTATATGCCGACGCCCGTGTGATCTATGGGGCACAAAATTGGATCAGTCGGATCCAGGGTACAACCCGAGACTATTTCCCGATTAGAGGCTGGGAGATTGCACAAGGACGCATGTTCACAGAACGAGAAGAGGTACGGGCAAAAAAAGTGGCGATACTGGGAGAAACCGTTTCCCGGGAACTGTTCGGCATGGGGCACGCCATCGGTAAAACAATACGTATCGGTAAAACTCCATTCAAAGTGGTCGGTGTCCTAAAACGAAAGGGGCAGGCCCCCGGAGGTGCAGATCAGGACGACAAAGTACTGATTCCTCTCGACACAGCCAGGCTTCGCATCATCGGCCTGAGCAAAACCCGCCCGGGGGCCATTCACTATGCTCACATCCGTTTAGACGATCCGGGTCAGATAAACCAGACCATAGAAGATATCCAGATTGTATTAAGGCGCCAACATCACATTCCGATGACCCATCCTGACGATTTCGTAATCAACGACCTGACCGCAATCCAAGAAAGCATGGCTGAAGCCACAAAATCGCTCACGTTCTGGCTGGCATCGGTAGCAGCCATATCACTGGTAGTAGGAGGCATCAGCATCATGAATGTCATGTTGGTAGCAGTGCGAGAAAGAACAGAAGAAATTGGTCTGCGACGAGCCGTAGGGGCAACCAACAAGGATATTAGAAACCAGTTTCTCATTGAGGCGACTTGCCTCACTACTATCGGCGGACTATCAGGGCTAGCACTGGGCTTGGGGTTAGTAGTTCTGATTGCACGCTTGCGTGACTTCCCGGTAATGATTACACCAGGCGCTCTCATTCTGGCACTCGGTTCAGCTGCAGCAGTGGGCATTGTTTCCGGACTATACCCTGCCCTGCTGGCATCTCGGCTAGATCCCATTCGCGCCCTCAAACGGGAGTAGAGAATTGAACACGACCGAAGCATCACCTTCATTAGTTGCACTAGACGCTGTAAGCAGAACATATCGGATGGGCAAAACGGATGTGACAGCCCTGCATTCCGTCTCTCTGTCAATCTGCTCAGGGGAGTACATCGCAATTACCGGCACATCCGGCTCGGGCAAATCAACTCTGCTACAAATTATCGGATGCCTGGACAGCCCTACCGCAGGTCGCTACGCCTTGAATGGAACTCGAGTGGACGAGCTATCAGACAATGAACTTTCTCATGTCCGTAATACCCAGATAGGTTTTGTCTTTCAGGCCTTCCACCTAATGCCGCAGCTTAACGTCATGGAGAACATTGAGCTGCCCCTACTCTATAGGAGACTCACCAACAAACAGCGAATGGTGAGAGTTAACGAGGCACTGGGTAAAGTGGGACTTAACAAACGAGGATTGCACAAGCCACACGAGTTATCCGGTGGCGAACGACAAAGAGTGGCTATTGCCCGGGCACTTGTAGGCGCCCCATCAATAGTGCTGGCAGATGAGCCAACAGGAAATCTAGACCAAAAGACCGGTGATGAAATAATGCACACTATTGAATATCTCAATGCAGAGGGAGTTACAATCTTGATGGTTACGCACGACCTAGAGAAAGCCAAGCGAGCAACCCGGCTTATCGAAATGAAAGATGGTCGAATTCTGTAGAACAGTGAACATATACGTTTCATTTTCAGTGAGTTGTTGATAATTCTTAGCTTTACATTCTTGGCCGAAGTGAAGAGTAATGATTGTCACAACTCACTGTTTTCATATCATTGTGTCGCACTTACTTTTTGAATCTAAACCGTATTATCATCCAGCAAGGCTGATACAAAATCCGGCGATCGTAGCCGCCATCAAGTTTGAAAGCGTACCCGCAGCCACAGCCTTGATGCCCATACGGGCGATATCATGACGGCGGCTAGGTGCAATCCCACCCAAACCACCAAGAAGAATCGCAATTGATGACAGATTGGCAAAACCACAAAGTGCAAATGAGATAATTGCAGTTGTCTTTTCGGTCATGACTTCACCAGTAGCAGGAACAACCTTAGCCTCCTCCCCTAGATAGGGAACGAAATTAACGTAGGCTACAAATTCGTTCACTATGGTCTTTTGACCAATAAAAGAACCAGCCAGTGTGGCTTCTTCCCAAGGAACACCAATTAGGAAAGCCAGGGGTGCCAGTAACCAGCCAAGAATTAATTCCAGGCTTAGCTGCTCATAACCGAACCAGCCGCCAATACCACCAAAAATTCCGTTAATAAGTGCAATAAGCCCAATAAAT
>NZ_JAKRFQ010000488.1 GCF_022347985.1 Photobacterium sp. OFAV2-7 | reverse complement strand
AATGGCCGCAAGTTCTGGTATTGACTTAACCCAGTCTTTTGTAGGGTATGTGGCTTTGTTTATTTTTGCCTTGGCTTATTGTCTTGTGATGGCCGAGGAGTATTTACAGCTTCGTAAGTCTAAGCCTGTGTTGCTGGCTGCCGGTATTATTTGGTTGATGATAGGGTTTGTGTTTCAGGAGCTTGGTCAAATTGATGTTGCCAAAAATGCACTTGAACATAATTTACTCGAGTACGCAGAACTGTTGCTGTTTCTCCTCGTCGCCATGACCTATATCAGCGCGATGGAAGAGCGTCGATTGTTTGATGCGCTTCAGGCCTGGATGGTGAGTAAGGGGTTTAACTTTAGAAGCTTGTTCTGGCTTACGGGTATTTTGTCCTTCTTTATTTCGCCCATTGCAGATAACCTGACAACAGCTTTGCTGATGTGTGCTGTTGTTATGAAAGTGGGTGGCGACAATACCCGCTTCATTAACCTGGCTTGTATCAATATCGTTGTGGCCGCCAATGCTGGTGGTGCATTTAGTCCCTTTGGCGATATAACTACTCTGATGGTTTGGCAGGCCGGACTGGTTTCCTTTATTGAGTTTACTGATCTATTCATTCCGTCGTTGATAAACTATGTGGTGCCGGCGGTGATTATGTCGCTGTTTGTGCCGAAAACACAGCCAAACACAATTGGCGAATATGTTGAGCTGAAGCGGGGGGCACGCCGTATCGTGGCCTTGTTTATTCTGACTATCTCTACCGCTGTTGCTTTCCACGGCATGGTTCATTTCCCACCTGTAATTGGCATGATGATGGGCTTAGGGTATCTGCAGTTCTTTGGCTTTTACCTTCGCAAAACCCTTCCGCGCTCGCTTGCCCGGAAGAAGGCTATTGCAATGGCCAATCATGATGAAGCAGCGTTAAAACGACTTGGCTCGGTGGTACCGTTCGATGTCTTCAAACGTGTCTCGCATGCAGAATGGGATACCTTGCTGTTTTTCTATGGGGTTGTAATGTGTGTCGGTGGGCTTAGCTTGCTGGGTTACCTCGGCATGGTATCAGAGGTGATGTACACCCAATGGAACCCCGTATGGGCCAATATTATGGTAGGGGTGCTTTCGGCCATTGTTGATAATATCCCTGTAATGTTTGCAGTGCTAACCATGCAACCTGACTTAACTCTCGGCAACTGGTTATTGGTGACTTTGACTGCTGGGGTAGGAGGTAGTTTGCTGTCGATTGGTTCGGCTGCCGGGGTTGCTTTAATGGGTGCTGCACATGGCAAATATACCTTCTTTGGCCACTTGAAGTGGATGCCTGTGATTTCACTGGGATATATCGCCAGTATTATTTGTCACCTGTTGCTTAATCATCAGCTTTTCTAATATATGTTTCGAGTTCGGGTGGCTTTATCAATGAGTGAAGGCCGCCCGTTCATCTTTATCTCACTCCACTGTTTCTTATTCCCTTCAGTCCCAGGAGTGTGTTCCCATCTCAATTCTCCATCGAGCAAATCATTTATATAGTAATGGTATTAATTGTCTGAAATTTAGTGATTTTTAACATTGCTGTGTAGCTTGTCACTAATGTCATTGTGGCAGATAGCAAGTTCGGGCTTTTCCCGATGAACTATGCCATGGTAATGAGTAATGGAGTGTACTAATAGCTAGGTTATTTGCCCTAACAGGGATTATCTGAATATCATTGTTAGACACTAAGTAGTAAAAGGACAGCATATGCAAAAAAAAGGATGGTTTTGCTTTAGCATTGTTATGCTAAATCCGTTGCAATCGGTTCTTGCTGTAGAAGCTGAGACCCTTTTTCGCATGCCGAGCCTGAAGTTAGGGATCGCCAAGAGTGCCGGTACAATAGACGTTTCAAGCAAAGGGCAGTTCGATGACGTGGCGTTTAGCTCGTCAACATCTTTCACGCCAGTTGTCACTCTGATTCAATCGCCGTTTTACTTTTCTGACGATAGCCGGTGGGGATACCACACAGAACTGAATGCTGCTTATTTTAAGCTCGATTATGATGATGATAACGGCCAGGGATTTAGTGATGGAGAGTTCGAAGGGTACTCTGTTTCTTTTACACCGGTACTTTTCTATCAATGGGGTGACAAAACACTATGCCGCGAATGTAAGAGTTGGCGTTTTGAGCTGGGGGCGGGAATAAACTACCTGAATGCCGACGGTGCTTTGATTGTGATTAGTGGTGACAAAACAGTGTTTGAAAATTCAGGATTCGGTGTTAACGCGCATTTAGGTGCGGTGATGAACTATAAGCAATGGGAGCTTGGGCTAAGGTTTGCCGTGCCGACAAAAGTGGATGATAACGATGTGGAAGTCAGGCATGCGTTGTCGATATTGAGTTTTGGCTACCGGTTTTGATAGGAAGGCGCTCGAGAGCGCCTTCATGCTATAAGCAAAGGTAACGACTTAATTACCCCAATGCTTTTTTCAAAGCGGTGATAAATTTGTCGATATCTTCGCGACTGATATCCAGGTGAGTCACCAATCGCATCGGGTTTCCTGCATTGATTAATATGTCTTGCTCTTTTAGCACTGCGACTAGCTTGGCCTGATCAATGTTTTGATCGACCTTGGCAAAGAGCATATTGGTGGTTACATGATCGATGTTAACCTCAAAACCATCGACTTCAGTGAGTTGTTGAGCAAGGTATCTAGCATTTGCGTGGTCGTCAGCAAGACGGTCGATGTTTTCTTTCAGCGCGATCTTGCCGGCTGCGGCCAGAATACCTGCTTGGCGCATGCCGCCACCCAGGACTTTTCGCCAACGGCGTGCTTTTTTGATTAGTGAGGCGTCGCCAAGAAGCAGTGAGCCGACAGGGGCTCCCAAACCTTTGGACAAGCAGATCGTCATCGAGTCAAAGTGTTTAGAAATTTCCGTAATATCGACACCTAAGGCAACAGCTGCGTTATAGACACGAGCGCCGTCTAGATGAAGTTTTAGTCCATGCTGGTCGACAAACTCCCGAGCCTGCTGCAAGTAAGAAAGCGGTAGTATTTTGCCATTGATGGTGTTCTCAATACTCAATAGCTTGGTGCGGGCAAAGTGTGCATCATCCGGTTTTATGGCTGCTGCTAATTTCTTAAAACATAGAGTACCGTCTTTCTCATTCTCAATAGGCTGAGGTTGGATAGAACCCAGAACCGCAGCACCCCCTCCTTCAAACTGGTAGTTATGTGCCTGCTGACCACAAAGGTATTCATCGCCTCGCTCACAATGCGCCATTAATGCGAGCAGGTTGGCTTGTGTTCCGGAGCTGCAAAATAGTGCTGCTTCAAAGCCGTGTCGTTTTGCCGCCCACAGCTCCAGGTCGTTAACTGTCGGATCATCGTTGTAAACATCATCACCGACTGGTGCATTAGCGATAGCCTGACGCATTGCTTTCGATGGGTGAGTAACAGTATCAGAGCGAAAATCTATCATTACTTCATCCTTAGGGTTCTTACTGATTATCGTATTTAGGAATTTATCGAATGATTCATCTAATAGTGATTATATGGCTACATACTGTGATCTAAATCAAGCTTAACGGTGAATGATTGTGTTGTTTTTGTGAATCTTTATCGAGGGGGCTATATCTTGGCTAAAATATAAACAGGTTGGTTGAAGATGGAGGCAGAGATCATGTTAGCTGAATGTCGGCAGTTTGTTCTGCCGGGTCATAATGAGTTACACGCTGAAGTAACCGTTATTCCGACCGGGGAGTTAGAGGTAAACATTAAGGAAAATAATAATAGCCTTAAGGCTGATTTTGATGAGTTATATTTCTATTCAGCCGGTAAGGAAACTGAATTGGTTTGCCGTGACCAATTAGGTGCAGAATCTGT
>NZ_JAKRFQ010000487.1 GCF_022347985.1 Photobacterium sp. OFAV2-7 | reverse complement strand
ACCTCATCGGCCATTTGGTGCCCGAATGCGCCGGCGACAATATTAAACCGCTCTATCCGGATATAAATCAGCGCCGGCGAAATAGGTTGTGAGCCTTGCTGTTTGTCGGCCAGTTTAGCCGCAAGCAACTTATACAGGGTTTGGCGATTAGCCAGCCCCGTTACCGTGTCGTATTTTTCGAGTTGTTTTATCAACCCTTCCTGCTTTTTCTGGTGGCTGACATCTTTAACGGACAGCATCAGCGCCTCGCCATTTTGCTGTTTAATGGGAGTCACTTCCAACTTGCAGGCGATCAAGCTGCCGTCCGCTGCCAGCATATCCGTATCAAAGTGTCTTTGCCCGGCGGCTACTGCTTGATACATGGCGTCGACCTTACAACTTTGCGCACCTGACTCCGAACAGATATTCAGTAAAGGCTGACCGACAAGTACCCTCCCGGACGGATAGTGCAAAATAGAGGCTAAGGTATCATTGGCATCAACAATTTGACCATCAAGAACAATGACCAGCCCAAGGTTGCTGGTGCGATACAAGGCTTCAAACTTTTGAGCAACATCATTAAGGGCTGAGTCGGTATGAGATGATTTTGTCAGGATTTGGTTAATAACCTCGCCTACCATCGAGAACTCATCGTTACCATCGACTTTCATCGGGGTGCTGTACTCGTCCCGGATCAGGGCCTCAAGTGCTTTTTCTAACGCGATAAAACGGCTACTCACTTTTCGGCGAAACGCGAGCAAAGTCAGTACACCGGTAATCACAGAGGAAATAAGCATGGCCGCAGCCAGCCAAATAATAAGCTGGTTACCTTCCTGATAGATAGTTCGTGGCCGACTGCTTTTTAGAATGGCCAATGGATTGCCATTGAAATCATTGAGCACAACGCATGCAGCCAGGTCTTTCCCGTTATTCTCAATTTGAGTAAGAGGAACTAGCTTACCCTCAAGGGTGTCTTGCGGTGTTATTGCTACCAGTGTATTTTCCGCAGATAGTACTTCCTCGAATTGACTCGGGAAAACGGCTGATAAATAGCGTCCCCAAATCAGCCAGCCGCCAACCGGTGTATTGGCAAGGCTGTTTCGAATCGGCGTCACGCTGACGACCAGCACTTTACCCGATATTGATATCAGTCCTGATTTAACTTTGTTTTCAGAAAGGTGACCTTGAGTTAGGGCATCAAGGTAGGCACCTATCCCCTGCAAGGACAACAGCTGATGAAGGATGTCAGGTGAAACCTTCGAAGTGCGGCCATGCCCATTTGCCATCGAGCTTTCAATGATCTCACCTTCTTTGCTGACAAAGAGCATCAAATCAAGTTCAAGGTTTTTCAGCCCATCAAAGTTCAGATTTCGATCCCGGTAGGCATCGTCACCTTTGATCACAAGCTGATAGCTTTCATCCCAGTTTGCCCAGTCATATGAACGCTCTCCCTGACCACGAACAAGAATATCGATGACGGCTTTAGCCTGGTAGTTATCCTTAAGAATCTGCTGGCGTTCGATGTCATTGAGGTTCATGAGAAAAAAATAACGGGCACAAAACAAGCAGATAGCAGCAATCGCAAATAAGCCGGCCCCAAACAATAGAGCTGTTCTTGTACTTAGCTTGGCAGGTGCAAGAGTTTTTATTCTCATTTTCCATTAACAGTCGCAGTTTCATTCCATCAAAGAATATCAATTTACCCTTTCCAGACGCAACAAATCACGGGCGCTACCAACAGAGAAGAAATACCACAAGCTGTAAAGGATACCCCGTAAACCGTGTACTCAACATGGGTAATTTACTAATTTGTATCCATTTCTTCCTGCCTCTTTTACGCTGTAAAGCGATTTGTCGGCTGCCACCATAATTGCATCCCATTCAATCTGTAACTGCTGCTGGGACGCTGTAAATACTGCCCCCATAGAAACAGTGACAGTGATATCTCCAGCGCTGGTAGAAAAAGCGGTTTCAGAAATAGCCGTGCTTAGACGCGCCAGAATGTTATCGGCTTCATGTTCAGGTGTATGAATTATCAACACGAACTCTTCCCCTCCCCAGCGAACACTCAGATCCCCGCTACACGATGCTTTTTTTACTCGCTGAGCCAGCAAGATCAGCACCTGATCACCAACATCATGCCCCAGCTTGTCATTGATAGATTTGAAATGATCAATGTCTAGCAATACCACAAGAGCAGTACTTTGCTCAGGTCTTGAAGAAATGGTTGTCAACCACCTTTCAAGATAACGGCGGTTGTTAAGACGAGTCAGAGGATCTTGCATCGACTGGGTGGCCAGTTCCGCATTTGATTGCTCCAAAGCGATATTGTTGCGGCTAATACTGCTGTAGCGACGATAAAGTAAATACAGCACAATCAAAATTAATACAGTGCCGACCTTTAGCATGTTCTCACGGGCTTCCTGCTCTGCAAGACGCGCTGAGCTCAAGGCATTCTCCGTTTTCAACAACACGATTTCGTGTTCTTTTTCTTTCGCTTCAAACCGCTCCTGTAAATCAAACAGCTCTTTCCTTCTTGCATCAAACAAGTACTCTTTGCCTTGTACTGCATACTGTTTGTAATATTTGAGAGCCAGCTCGAAATCGCCCGATGTCTCATAAATATTAGCAATAATATTACTCACGTAGATGTAGCGCTTGCGATTTTTCCTTTTTTCATAGGTATCCAGGGCAAGAAAGGCATGTTCAAGTGCCTGATCAGTTTGATTTAACAACAAATACGACTCAGCCAGGCTTTCATTACAATTGGCGATACCACGGGGCTCGTTATATGTTTCTGCCAACTTCAGGCAAGCTATTGAACTCTCCATCGCCTCCTGTGGCATCCCGTGATCCTGTTGCATGGCAGACAGATTCATGAGGGCTGTCAGTTTCACACGGTAAGAGCTGGTTTTTGCCGCCATTTTCATCGCTTCGTTAATATGAGCAACACGCTCGTCTGGTCTATTTAAATACTTAGTAATAACACTGCCATTGATATGGAGTATTGCCTCGGCAAATGGATTGGAAAATGCCTGCTCATGATAGATATCCAACGCCTGGCTCAGGTAGTGATCAGCTTTGTCCCACTCCTCCATACGTATATAAACCGTTGAAATATTGGATAGAACGCGGGCTATTTGCAGCTTGTCGCCGCACCCGAGGAAAATCTCATACGCATTCTGGTAGCTCTGTAGTCCCTGCTTATATTCCGAACGGTCAATATAGATATTTCCCTGCCACTTCAGCGCACGGGCAAGCAAGGATGAATACTCCAGCTCCCTCGCCAGCTCGACAACTACAGCAACCGTTGATTCCGCCAGTTCGTAGTTTCGCTTATCCACCAGCTCAGCCGCTTCAGCCAACCATGCCTCAGCGACCATCCATTTACTACCAGTTTTCTCGCCAAGCTGCTTTAGCTCGCGAATATAGCTCATTGCCTTAATATCATTGTCACCTTCGGCCTGCTCAATGTTGTACTTAACCAGCAAAAATATCGCCTGTCTTACTGAGGAATAAGAAGGATCTATTTTTTTTGCCACTGCCGGCAGGCGCTGTTCTGCTTTTTTAGGTGCAATTAAAGACTGTACATAAAGATCCAGCAAAGGCTGTTCCTTGTCGCTTGATATCGACTTCAAGAAATGGGTACAGGGCTGGTTGCTGTCTTGGCCAGCCATTGAACGATAGGAAAACGTCACGGCAGCAAGCATGATTAATAGAATTGAAAAACGCGCTATCAACTTTGAAGGCTCTGGCATAAAACTCTTTATAGATTAGTAATTGTCGTTGTTCCCTCACAACATTCCATCGGGGCTATTAGTACCAGAGATTGTATTACAAATACAATCTCTATCCTTTTATTTTGTCAAT
>NZ_JAKRFQ010000004.1 GCF_022347985.1 Photobacterium sp. OFAV2-7 | reverse complement strand
ATCTGCCCGACAATTCTGATGATGGAACGAAATTGCATGCCTTAGCCGGCTCTCATCCTGTAGTTATGATTATTCGTGCGATTAATTGGAATCAGAAAGCGGGACAATACGACCACCACTGCGGTTGGTGAGCTTGGCCACAAACTCATCCACCACTCGGCTGTCAATCTCCACGGTCATTTGAACCTGGTTTCCATAATCAGCATGAAGCTGAATCCCTGCATATTCGGCAAGCAACGACTCGACTAGTGACACCTGATTATACTCACAGCGCAGTCTAAGTTCCGAAGTTATTACTTTTTCTTTGGTTTGCAACACAGTTAATGCCTGCTGAACCCCTCCTCCGTAGGCTTTCACCAGCCCACCGGTACCTAGCTTGATACCGCCAGAGTAGCGAGTGACCACTGCTGTGATCTCACCTATTCCCGATCCCGTCAACTGCGCCAGGATTGGTTTGCCGGCAGTACCGGATGGTTCACCGTCATCACTAAAGCCCCACTTCATCGAATCTGAAGGGCGACCAGCAACAAAAGCCCAGCAGTTATGGCGAGCATCACTGTGCTTGCTCTTTATATGCTGAACAAATGCTTTCGCCGCCTCGACATTCGGCGTATGGGCTAGGTATGTAATGAAGCGACTCTTTTTTATCTCTTCTTCAAAGCAGGCCTCATCTGCTGGCACAAAATAGGGTTCTGTTGCTGTCATCAAAAAGCCACAAACAAAATCAGGAAAATAAGAGCGAAGGATACCACAACAGTCGCGATAACGAGTTGTTATCTATAACCTGTTACGATTTCAGTGCTATCAGCCACCTGCGATGTGCTCACAAGCAAACTAACCAGCAGGTGCCACACTTTCCCTTTCGGCTAAGTTCAAACCTCGGTCAAAGACAACAAAATCGCAACAAAAACCTTTTCTACCCCACCACACACCCCAAAACCACAAACAATTGTTTGATATAGGAAAACATCACATAACTGGTAAAAACATCAATCAACACGCAGCAAAAAGTTAAACATTTGTTTAAAATAGGTGTTGTAATCGTTGCATAACAGGTTCAGACTAGATTTAACCTGGCAACAGGTCAAACCAGTTAAATCAAATTCGGCAAAGAACCGGAATTCACGGAGATAGAACATGATTTACCAAGGTGAAACCCTATCCGTCAGCTATCTGGATGATGGCATTGCGGAGCTCAACCTCAACGCCCCAGGCCCAATCAACAAGTTTGATTTGAAAACCCTGGAAAGCTTCAATGAAGCCCTGAATGCCCTTTATCAGCAAAGCGACCTCAAAGGCCTGGTGCTGACATCGGATAAAGATGCATTTGTTGTCGGTGCTGATATTAAAGAGTTTCTTGGCCTATTCGCCAAACCTGCCGAAGAGCTGTCACAATGGCTTGCCCATGCCAACGACATCTTCAATAAATTAGAAGATCTACCCGTACCTACGCTTTCCGCCATTAACGGCCACGCCCTGGGCGGTGGCTGTGAATGTGTTCTCGCCACCGATTTCCGTCTCGCAGACAACACTGCCCGCATCGGTTTGCCTGAAACCAAGCTGGGTATTATGCCCGGCTTTGGCGGCACGGTTCGCCTTCCCCGCCTTATCGGTGCCGACTCGGCAATGGAAATCATCACCGCCGGCAAAGACAAAAAAGCCCAGGACGCACTAAAACTGGGCCTGGTTGATGCCGTTGTTGCCCCGGAAGAATTAAAAAATGCAGCGGTTGCCATGATGAAGGATGCCATTGCCGGCAAGCTTGACTGGCAACAGCGTCGAGCCCAGAAGAAAGCCCCTCTGCCGCTCAATAAAGTTGAAGCGACCATGAGCTTTACCATGGCCAAGGGAATGGTTAGCCAGGTTGCCGGCCCACACTACCCTGCGCCGATTACTTCGGTTATTACAATCGAAGAAGCTGCCCGGCTATCGAGAGACGAAGCACTTGCTATCGAGAACAAACACTTTATCAAACTGGCCAAAACCGATGTTGCCCAGGCACTGGTCGGTATCTTCCTCAATGATCAGCTGATCAAAGGGAAAGCCAAGCAAGCGGCCAAGGAAGGAAAAGCCACCAGCAAAGGTGCCGTTCTGGGGGCCGGGATCATGGGCGGTGGGATCGCCTACCAGTCAGCCCTGAAAGGGGTCCCAGTTATGATGAAAGATATTGCCGAGCCGTCATTGGAGCTCGGGATGTCAGAAGCCGCCAAGCTGCTTAACAAGCAACTGGAACGCGGCCGCATCGACGGCCTGAAAATGGCCAAGGTGCTATCGGCTATTCAGCCAAGCCTGCACTATACCGGTATCGAAGACAGCGACGTTATCGTCGAAGCGGTCGTTGAGAACCCGAAAATCAAAGCAGCCGTGCTGGCTGAGGTCGAAGACAAAGTGAATGATGAGACAATCATCACGTCGAATACCTCCACTATCCCAATCAACCAGCTGGCCAAGTCGCTCAAGCGCCCGGAAAACTTCTGCGGTATGCACTTCTTTAACCCTGTGCACCGTATGCCGCTGGTCGAAATCATCCGAGGCGAAAAGACATCGGAAGAAACCATTTCCCGCGTGGTTGCCTACGCTGCCAAAATGGGCAAATCACCTATCGTCGTCAATGACTGCCCGGGCTTTTTCGTCAACCGTGTTCTTTTCCCATACTTTGCCGGCTTTAGCATGCTGCTGCGCGACGGTGCCGATTTCACCAAGGTCGACAAGATCATGGAGAGACAATTCGGCTGGCCAATGGGGCCTGCCTACCTGCTGGATGTTGTCGGTATTGATACCGCCCACCATGCCCAGGCTGTCATGGCAGAAGGCTTCCCTGAGCGCATGGGCAAAGACTACAAAGATGCCGTCGATGTCATGTTCGAAGCCAAGCGCTTCGGCCAGAAAAACGGCAAGGGTTTCTTTGCCTACTCGGTTGACCGCAAGGGCAAGCCGAAGAAGACCCTGGATCCTGAGGTTGCCGAACTGCTGGCACCTGTCGTCGGTAAAGCCACCGAGTACAGCAGCGAAGAAGTCATCGCCCGCATCATGATTCCGATGATTAACGAAGTCGTCCGCTGCCTGGAAGAAGACATCATTGCCAGCCCGGCAGAAGCCGATATGGCATTGGTATATGGCCTGGGCTTCCCACCATTCCGCGGCGGTGTTTTCCGTTACCTAGATACGCTTGGTCTGGCTGAATATGTGGCAATGGCAGATCAATATGCCCACCTCGGTGCGGTTTATCAGGTACCGGAAGGACTACGCCAGAAAGCCAACCAGGGCGAGACCTACTACAACGCACAGCACGATGCTTAAGACGGCTTAAGGATGAGGAACAGAAAATGAATAATGTCGTAATTGTTGATTGTATCCGTACCCCGATGGGGCGATCTAAAGGCGGTGCGTTCAGAAATGTCAGGGCGGAAGATCTCTCCGCCCACCTGATGCAAGGTCTGCTGGCCCGTAACCCGCAGGTCGATCCGGCATCGATTGAGGATATCTACTGGGGCTGTGTTCAGCAAACCCTTGAGCAGGGTTTTAACGTCGCCCGTAATGCGGCTCTGTTGGCAGGCATCCCGCACACCGTGGGGGCAACCACGGTCAACCGCCTATGTGGCTCATCAATGCAGGCCTTGCACGATGCCGCACGCACTATCATGGTAGGTGATGCAGATACCTGTCTGATTGGTGGCGTCGAACATATGGGTCATGTGCCGATGAACCATGGGGTCGATTTCCATCCGGGACTATCAAAATCAGTCGCCAAGGCGGCTGGCATGATGGGGCTGACCGCTGAAATGCTGGGCCGGATGCATGGCATCAGTCGAGAGATGCAAGATGAGTTTGCCGCCCGCTCCCACCAGCGTGCCCAGGCAGCAACCGTGGAAGGCCGCTTCAAGAATGAGATCCTGGCCACCGAGGGACATGACGAAACTGGCGCACTGAAGCTGTTTGACTACGATGAGGTCATCCGCCCGGAAACAACAGTTGAGACACTGGCTGGCCTTCGCCCAGTCTTTGACCCAGCCAACGGTACGGTCACTGCCGGTACCTCGTCAGCCCTGTCTGACGGTGCCTCCGCCATGCTGGTGATGAGCGAGGAAAAAGCCAAGGCACTCGGCCTGACGATCCGTGCACGGGTGAAATCGATGGCCATCGCCGGTTGCGATCCGTCCATCATGGGGTACGGCCCGGTACCGGCGACCCAGAAAGCACTCAAGCGTGCCGGGTTGACCATGGGCGATATCGGGATGGTTGAACTTAACGAAGCCTTTGCCGCCCAGTCCCTGCCATGTGCCAAAGACCTCGGTCTTCTGGACAAAGTCGACGAAAAGGTCAACCTTAACGGCGGGGCTATCGCTCTCGGGCACCCGTTAGGCTGCTCTGGTTCTCGTATTTCCACCACGTTAATCAACCTGATGGAACATCAGGATGTGCAGTTTGGCCTGGCGACCATGTGTATCGGCCTCGGTCAGGGTATTGCGACTGTCTTTGAGCGTGTCGAGTAACCACCACGCAACCAGAGCCCGCTCCTGCGGGCTCTTTATTCTTTCAGCCACACCTCTGAACTGCCCTCACAAGTGAATGCACAACAAACATAGATTAAATGACTAAGTTTCATTTTATTCATAACAATAACCAGACTACACTCGTAATCCAGCAACGCCCCTTTTATAAACTCGGAGCATACCTATGTTTAAGGCACTGGTTCTAAACCAAGAAGAGAAAAAAACTATCGCTGGCATCCAGCAAGTCGACGAATCACAACTCCCGGAAGGTGATGTGCTCATTGATGTCGATTACTCTTCCCTGAACTACAAAGATGGCTTGGCCATCACAGGTAAAGGCAAAATTGTCCGCCAGTTTCCAATGGTTCCAGGTATTGATCTGACCGGTACCGTGTCTGAATCAAGCGACAGCCGCTATCAGGCAGGCGATAAAGTGGTTTTGACTGGCTGGGGCGTTGGCGAAGGCCACTGGGGCGGCATGGCAGAAAAAGCGCGCCTAAAAGCCGACTGGCTGGTCCCGCTACCATCCGGCCTTAATGGCAAGCAAGCCATGATGGTCGGTACCGCTGGCCTGACTGCCATGCTTTGTGTCCAGGCTCTGGTTGATGCAGGCGTAAAACCAGAAGCGGGAGAAATTCTGGTAACCGGTGCAAGCGGTGGTGTTGGCTCTGTTGCCGTCACGCTTCTGGCACAATTGGGTTACCAAGTCGCGGCAGTCACAGGCCGTATTGAAGAAAATGGCGAACTGCTAAAACAGCTTGGTGCAGCACGTGTTATCGAGCGCAGCGTACTCGAAGAGCCAGCACGTCCTTTGGAAAAACAGGTATGGGCAGGTGCCGTAGATACCGTCGGCAGCAAAGTATTGGCAAAAGTATTGGCACAAATGGACTACAACAGCGCCGTGGCCGCTTGCGGGCTGGCCGGTGGCTTTGATCTGCCGACCACGGTTATGCCTTTCATCCTGCGTAATGTCAGGCTACAAGGTGTAGACTCTGTTGCCTGTCCGTTTGAAAAACGTCAGCAAGCATGGCAACGCCTGACGGAGCTGCTTCCTGCAAGCTACTACGAGCAGGCATGTCGTGAAGTGAACCTTGAAGACGTCGCGGAATGTGCAGAAGCTATTACCAACGGCCAGATCACCGGTCGTGTCGTAATTAAGCTATAAGCTCAAGACCATAATAAAAGAAGCAAATGACTACCTAATCTTGGCCAGCATGATGCTGGCCTTTTTTGTACCACTTTCATTCCACCCGGAAAGCAACTCGAACTATAACAACCCCATATCGTAAATCCGTTTGTCGATCAGTTTGCCGCACTCCTCCTTAAGCAGGTTGCGCAACCAAATCTGAGACGCCGAGTGTTCACAGCGGGGGTGCCAAATCAGTGAATAGTCAAACGGTTTAAACTCAAACGGCAACGACTTGATCACCAAGTTGTGCTTTTCTGCCACCAGGTACGCCAAGTCTGCCGGTACGGTAATGAGCAGCGGCATCTTGTCGACAATGGCCAGAGCGGCTTCGAGGTGATAAGCCCGCAGTACCATCTTTCGCTGACGATACCCGCGTAGCGCTTCATCAATCAAGGATTTCACCCCGTCACTGATTGCAATGATGGCATGGGGGAAATTCAGGTAGTCCTCTAACGTGAGCTCCTTGTCAGCCAAGGGATGGTTCTTTGACAGCATGCAAAACACACTCACCAGCCCCAGGTGGTCGCGGCATAAGGGTTCGATTGGACCTATTGGGCGGCAGATTGCCATGTCACAGCCGTCCGTTGTTAGCTGCTCCAACAAGTGATCATGCTGCAGCGGTGGAAACTCCAATGAAATATTCGGCGCTTCTTCGTATATACGCGGCAAGGCAAACGGCAAAATCGTCTGCATAGCATAGTCAGTCGTTGCGATAACAAAGTGCTGTTCGCACTGCGCTGGCTTGAAGTCACTCGGCGTGAGCAGAATGCGCATCGCCTCCAAAGGCTCATTTAGCGAGTCATTGAGCTCCAGCGCTCTCTGGGTTGGCAATAGGCGCTGCCCCTGGCGGGTAAAAAGCGGATCGCCCAGCAACTCCCGCAAACGTCCCAGCACCCGGCTCATTGCAGACTGGCTTAGGTTCAACCTTACCGCCGCCCGGCTGACACTGCCTTCTTCCAGCAGCACTTTCAGTGCCACCAGTAAATTTAAATCACGGCGATAGACTTCTTCCAGCTCCATAACAGGCCTTATTATTAGGTAATCACGCTATAGGGAGAGATATTATGGAACGACAGACAAAAAAAATCCCGCTATAAAAGCGGGGAAGCCCAAGAAAACTGGGGGAGTGTAGTAGATGTGCAATGTTAGTGTTCTTCCTCTTCGAGCTCTGGCGAGTTGGTGAGTTCAAACCAGAGACCGAGCGCGGCGGCAATTAAACCACCAAGCGCGAAAATACTTGTATTGTCAGGGCTGCGCAGAACCAGAGAGCAAAAGGTAATAAAGCACAGCACGCAGTAAATGGTTAAGCGATCCATCTGAGTCAACATAGTTCCTCCTAATCCTTCAGAAGATAAACGTTAATGACTTGTTAAATACGTTACACGTTTTATTTTGATTTGCCAAGCCTTATTGATTAATTCTTACTCATAAGTATGATCAGAGTCTTCGAAACTACACGTACATGTTATGACAGCGATTTTTGAAAACCCGACTCACAGCCTGGAAGCCCAGGGACTGCGCTGCCCTGAGCCGGTAATGATGGTACGAAAAACCGTCCGCAAGATGGCTGAGGGAGACACGCTTCTGGTCACGGCCGATGATCCGTCAACCACCCGGGATATTCCCAGCTTTTGCCGCTTTATGGACCATACCCTGCTGGCCGCCGATACCGAGCAGCTTCCCTATCGGTATCTGATCCAAAAAGGCACCAATTAAAAAAGGCAGCTCACTGAGCTGCCTTTTGCTTATTCATTTATCGCTGTCTGCTGTCGAGCAGCAGCCTACTGGTAGTTATCACGCATTGCCTTGTGCGCTTTTTCTAACTCGTGTCGTAACTCCCGGATCTCCTTTTTCATCGGGATCACATAACGCAGACGAACCAAGGCATCGACAGACAAGTAGGTAGTCACAATGGCACCGACCACCATTGGCAGCCACATATCCGTGAGAACCATTCCCAGAATATTGAGAGCCAACGCCACGTTAAACAGCCAAAACTGGCTTTGCGGAGAAATAGCAACAAAACGGTTCATACTCCCTCCTACTTACAGCATATCGTCACTGGTTTCACCTTAGCATGGCATCCAGTTGCACACTGTAAACAAAGTCACAGTTCATCAAGCTGTCATCGCTTTGTCATCTAGATGATCTGGCTAAATGTTCCATGTGAAACATCGTATTAATTATTTATAGTCCGAATACCGCAGCAACGGCCAGACCGGCGAACATCGCAGCGGTCACTTTTCGGATGATCCCCAGCGGCATACGCTCCGCCGACAGTTTGCCAATCAATACCACAGGCACATTGGCCAGTAGCATCCCGACTGTCGTGCCCAGCACCACCATGATTAGCGCATCATGATACTTTGCCCCAAGCATAGTTGTCGCGACCTGCGTTTTGTCGCCAATCTCCGCCACAAAGAAAGCAATAAAGCTTGCCACGAACGGGCCACGGTTAGAGATCTCTTCGTCATCTTCAAGCTTGTCGGGGATCAGGATCCAGCCTGCCATCATGACAAAACTGACAACCAGTACCCACTTCAGCACATCCGGTGTCAGATAATCAGCCACAACGACACCGAGCCATGCTGCCAGGGCATGATTGGCAATGGTTGCCAGAAAAATCGCCAAGATGATAGGTAAAGGTTTGCGATATCGGCTCGCCAGCAACAGCGATAATAATTGGGTTTTATCACCAATTTCGGCCAGGGCAACAGTAGTAATTGAAACAGCTAAAACACTCACGGCATGCTCATTGGGGCGAGGATTATAGTTAGCAACCACAGACAAACGCACATGCCCCACCCCGGTTCATGCTGGTTTGCCAATGGTCTCGCCAAACTCACTAGTAGGATTAGTGTGAGTCATAACCGCCATGAAGATTTTGCTTCAATTATGTTGACGATTATCTCGATAGATCGAGAGGCTACTCCCCAAAGGAGCGGGAATAATAACCACTAAAATAGGTCGGATCAAGTGTTGTCGGAAGAAGTGCGGGAAGAACAAGGATGCTGCTGGCGAGTATGCGCCAGCAACATAGAGGTAGGCGAAACTACGATGCCGGTGTCAGCACAATTTCAACACGGCGGTTTTCTGCACGGCCTTGCTTGGTGCTGTTAGACGCAATCGGGTGGGACTCACCCATCCCCTTGGTCACCACTCGGTTAGCCACAACACCCTCACGGATCAGGTAATTGCTCACTTCACTGGCGCGTACCTGCGACAGGCGCAAGTTATACGACTCTTTACCGCTGCTGTCGGTGAACCCGTATACGTTAAGAATGGTCTGATCATATTCCTTGGCAACCAGCGCTACATTATATAGGGCTTTCTTGGCCCGGGCGCTGAGGTCAGTCTGATCGACACCGAATGTAATCTCGTTCGGCATATTCAGAACAATGTTGTCACCGTCACGCGTCACGCTGATACCGGTAGATTGCAGCTGCTGACGAAGCTCGGCTTCCTGAACATCCATATAGTAACCAATGCCACCACCCAGTGCGGCACCGGACGCGGCACCAATCAGGGCCCCTTTCCCACGATCACTCTTACCGGAAGAGGCCACACCAATTGCCGCACCGGCAACGGCACCAATCAGTGCACCACTCGTCGCCTTGGCTGTCTGCTCTTCCCCTGTGTAAGGATTCACTGTCGAACAACCGGAAGCAACCATAGCTGTCGCAGTGGCAAAAATTACATGTCGCATCCATTTACCGGATGCTAGCGAAAAATTGAAGTCCATTGTTTTGTCCATTTATTCTCGATTTCGTATCGATGTGATTGTATCGGCCATAAACTGTAACTGTATAGCATACGGCACAGACAGGAGCCTGAATATTGTATAGAGAGAAAAAACCAGTACATCAGAACAATGTCAAATTCATCATCCCGCAACGACCTTACCGGATTTCCCAACTATTTTAAGCAAATTAATCAAAGATGAGCAAAAAGCATGCAATGGCCCTACTCGGCAAATGCCATGCAAGGTATACTGGATTGTTACTCAAATGACTTTTTAATCCACTAATCTCGCGAAGCTGACAATGCAGAAATACGATATTAAAACCTTTCAGGGCATGATCCTCGCGCTGCAGGATTACTGGGGCCAGCAAGGTTGTACCATTGTGCAACCTTTAGACATGGAAGTTGGTGCAGGTACCTCTCACCCAATGACATGTCTACGAGCTCTGGGTCCAGAACCTATTGCAGCAGCGTATGTACAACCATCTCGCCGCCCGACAGACGGCCGTTACGGTGAAAACCCGAACCGCCTTCAGCACTACTATCAGTTCCAGGTGATCATCAAACCATCACCAGACAATATCCAGGAACTGTACCTAGGCTCACTTGAAGTACTCGGTATCGACACCAAAGTTCACGACATCCGTTTTGTCGAGGATAACTGGGAAAACCCAACCCTGGGTGCCTGGGGACTTGGTTGGGAAGTTTGGCTTAACGGTATGGAAGTGACCCAGTTCACTTACTTCCAGCAGGTTGGTGGCCTTGAATGCAAGCCGGTTACCGGTGAGATCACTTACGGTATCGAGCGTCTGGCAATGTATATCCAGGGCGTCGATTCTGTTTACGATCTTGTATGGACCGATGGTCCACTGGGTAAAGTCACTTACGGTGACATTTTCCACCAGAACGAAGTCGAACAGTCAACCTACAACTTTGAACACGCAGACGTAGATTTCCTATTCACCTTCTTCGACCAGTGCGAGAAAGAGTGTCAGGATCTACTGGCACTGGAGCAGCCGCTGCCATTGCCTGCCTACGAGCGAATTCTGAAAGCAGGTCATGCCTTTAACCTACTCGATGCACGCAAAGCCATCTCGGTGACCGAGCGTCAGCGCTATATCCTGCGTATCCGTAACCTGACCAAACAGGTTGCCGAAGCTTACTACGCATCTCGCGAAGCCCTTGGCTTCCCTATGTGCAAAAAAGACAAATAAGGGTATCGCATGACCGACAAGAATTTCCTTATTGAGCTAGGTACCGAAGAGCTACCACCAAAAGCACTGCGTACCCTTGCCGAAGCATTTGCGGCAAACTTTGAAGCAGAACTAAAAGGCGCCGATCTGGCGCATCAAGGCGTTGAGTGGTTTGCCGCCCCTCGCCGTCTGGCATTGAAAGTGACGGCACTGGCTGCAGGTCAGGCCGATAAAATCGTTGAGAAACGAGGCCCGGCTATTACCTCTGCGTTTGATGCCGAAGGCAACCCGACCAAAGCGGCACAAGGCTGGGCACGTGGTAATGGCATCAGCGTTGATCAGGCAGAACGCCTGAAAACAGACAAAGGCGAATGGCTGCTGTACAAGCAGGAAGTCAAAGGCCAGCCAGCTCAGGCATTACTATGTGACCTTGCGGCTGCGGCACTTGCCAAACTACCTATCCCTAAGCCAATGCGCTGGGGGGACAGCGATACCCAGTTCATCCGTCCGGTTAAAACCCTGACAATGCTACTGGGCGAAGAGCTGATTGAAGGTACGATCCTGGGTGCACAGTCAGGCCGTGTTATCCGCGGTCACCGCTTTATGGGCGAAGCTGAGTTTACCATCGACAACGCCGATCAGTACCCTGCGATTCTCGAAGAGCGCGGAAAGGTCATGGCAGATTACGAAGCGCGTAAAGCCATTATCCTCGCCGATGCCAAGAAAGCAGCAGAGGAAGTTGGCGGAATTGCCGACCTTGAAGACGAGCTGGTTGAAGAAGTGACTTCGTTGGTCGAGTGGCCGGTTGTACTGACAGCCTCTTTCGAGGAAGACTTCCTCAACGTTCCTTCTGAAGCCCTGGTTTACACCATGAAAGGTGATCAGAAGTATTTCCCAGTCTATGATGCCGAAGGCAAGCTGGTTCCTAAATTTATCTTTGTTTCTAACATTGAGTCGAAAGACCCACGTCAGATCATCGAAGGTAACGAGAAGGTTGTACGCCCTCGCCTGGCAGATGCCGAGTTCTTCTTCAACACTGACCGCAAGCGTCCGCTGATTGAACGCCTGCCAGAATTAGAAACCGTACTGTTCCAGAAACAGCTGGGTACCCTACGCGACAAGACGGATCGCATCACGGCCATGGCCGGCTTCATCGCCAACCTGATTGGTGCCGATGTCGAGCACGCAGAACGCGCTGGCCTGCTGTCCAAGTGCGATCTGATGACCTCTATGGTATTCGAGTTTACCGATACGCAGGGTGTGATGGGCATGCACTATGCGCGCCTTGACGGTGAGCATGAAGATGTTGCAGTGGCGCTGAACGAGCAGTACATGCCTCGTTTCGCCGGTGACGAACTTCCGCAGTCTGCTGTTGCTGCTGCAGTAGCCCTTGCAGACAAGATGGATACTCTGGTTGGTATCTTCGGTATCGGTCAGCACCCGAAAGGTGCCAACGACCCGTTCGCACTTCGCCGTGCTGCGCTTGGTGCACTACGCATCATGGTAGAGAAAGGCTACAACCTTGATCTGGTAGCGCTGATCACCAAGGCCAAAGAGCTGTTCGGTGCCAAGATCACCAACCACAACGTTGAAGCTGATGTTATCGACTTCATGCTAGGTCGTTTCCGTGCATGGTACCAAGATGAAGGCCATAGTGTGGATGCGATTCAGGCCGTTCTGGCTCGTCGCCCTACTCAACCATCTGACTTCGACAAGCGTGTCAAAGCGGTTACCCACTTCCGTTCACTGGAAGCTGCCGAGTCACTGGCAGCCGCCAACAAGCGTGTAGGTAATATCCTGGCGAAATTCGATGGTGAACTACCAGCCGCGATTGATAGCAGCCTGTTGGTTGAAGACGCCGAAAAAGCACTGGCGGAAAAAGTCGAGGCCAAGCTAACAGCGCTTGCGCCAGTCTTTGCCGAAGGCAACTACCAGCAAGCTCTATCTGAGCTGGCAACGCTGCGTGAAGCCGTCGATGCCTTCTTCGATAACGTAATGGTAATGGCAGATGACGAGAAGCTGAAAGTGAACCGTCTGACTATGCTAAGCCTGCTGCGTAACGAATTCCTGAAGGTTGCGGATATTTCTCTTCTGCAGAAATAACCTGGTTCGAAATACGCAAACCCCATGCACATGCGTGGGGTTTTTTTATACCTGTTATTCGCCCCTGCTTTGTGATTACCGGCCCATTTCGTTTCACGTGAAACACCGTCCGAACGGCACTAGCCCTCACCTATTCGTTCTACGACACTAAAGCTAGCCCATAAGACATAAAGCAATTGGCTTAGTCTTTCCCTTATCAGCACAATGAGGTATGTTGAAATCTGTACATAAGCTATACAGTAGCAATATCACCAAAGATAAGAACAATAGACTGAGGTCGGAAGTAAACATGGAGTTTTCTACATTCGGAGACAAGTTTGCCCGTTATTCTGGGATCACCCAGCTAATGGATGATTTAAACGACGGCTTGCGTAACCCTGACGCCATCATGCTCGGTGGCGGTAACCCAGCTCAAATCCCAGAAATGGTCGAGTACTTTAACCAACTGAGCGGAGAGATGGTCACAACCGGCGAGCTGGCAGCGGCACTGACCAACTATGATGGCCCGCAAGGCAAGAATACCTTTATCAGTGCCCTCGCCGACCTGCTGCGTGACACCTATGGCTGGGATATCAGTGCCAAGAACATCTCGCTGACCAATGGCAGTCAAAGTGCTTTCTTTAACTTGTTCAATTTACTCGCCGGTGAATTTGGTGACGGTAGCCGGAAGAAAGTACTGCTTCCTTTAGCCCCGGAATATATTGGCTATGGTGACTCAGGGCTCAGTGAAGACATGTTCGTCTCCTATCACCCGGAAATCACCCTGCTAGAGAACGGTCTGTTTAAATACCACATCGACTTCAAAGAACTGAAAGTCGACAGCAGCATCGGTGCGATTTGCGCCTCTCGTCCAACCAACCCAACCGGGAATGTATTGACGGATGAAGAGATCAGACACCTTGATGAGTTAGCGCGCGAACATAACATTCCGCTGATCATCGATAACGCCTATGGCATGCCTTTCCCCGACATCATTTTCGAGGACGTCACACCCTTTTGGAATGACAACACCATTCTCTGTATGAGCCTGTCCAAACTCGGGCTGCCCGGCGTACGTTGCGGCATCGTGGTAGCTAGCGAGGAAATCACCACAGCCATTACCAATATGAATGGTGTACTCAGCCTGGCACCGGGCAGCGTCGGTCCTGCCATTGTCAATAAGATGATAGAAAAGCATGACCTGCTTCGTCTCAGTGAGCAGGTTATCAAACCATTCTACCAGCGTAAGTCACAGCATGCCGTTGAGCTATTGCAGGCTGCCATTACTGACGAGCGCTTCAGGATCCACAAACCCGAAGGGGCAATGTTCCTGTGGTTATGGTTCAAAGATCTCCCTATCACAACCATGGAGCTTTACCGCCGACTGAAAGCCCGCGGTGTGCTCATTGTACCGGGTGAATACTTCTTTATCGGACTCAACGATGACTGGAGCCATGGTCATGAATGCCTAAGAATGAACTATGTCCAGAACGACGAGGACATGGAGAGAGGTATTGCGGTCATCGCCGAAGAAGTGACCAAAGCCTACCAAGGCCAATAAGCCAGTTTAAGCTTACTCAGCACATACCACCAGACTGACTCTTGCCAGTAAGAAAATGTAACTACATATAGCGCTGCCATCAGGCAGCGCTTATTATCTCATCCTCACTCTGCCGGATAAGTCGTTATACTCAAGGTGCCATTCAGCCTAGCAATACGTTCAAGGTGCTTAGCGGATATTTTTATGTTGTGGCCGTGACAGTCCCCTGTTTCGACGCCGATATTAAAATCGACTTCGCTTACCAATCGCCAAAGAGCGCTTAGTTCATCAGGCAACTGCTCAACAGCCGATAACAAGCTTTCCAAATCTTCCCCGAGTTTATTCTCTCTATCGGAATTAGGCTCTAGGCATAAATGGAAGACATCATCACTACGCCATCCGCAATGAAGGATACAAGTTACGTCCTGAAAGAATGCCGCTAGCTCAGACAAATCCCGATTCGAAAAAATATCCAGATCCGTGGTGATGTAACGCGTCTTTCCGGCCATAGCGATCTCGACTGAACAAATAAGAATGTGAAAGCGTTTCACGTGAAACAACTCTTGTAATCATAGCGCGTAAAGCCTGCAAACAGGATCCCCCTACAAGTCAGCACAAAGAATCCCCCACACCAACCCGTAGCAAAGTAAAAAATAGCAGTTAAGTACGGCTCGCAAGCAACATTGATGTAAAGGCGAGAGGCAAAAATAAAAAAGGCCAGCACTTGGCTGACCTTCACTCCTGTTGCGCCACTATGTCCGTTATAGGATGGACACAAGAACGATATTACTCGTTTTCAAGCAAACGATGACCGTTGATCGCAATCTTGCGCGGCTTCTGCTCTTCCGGGATCTCGCGCTCGAGATCAATGTGCAGTAAACCGTTTTCCATTCCGGCACCAATTACTTTGACATAGTCGGCCAGCTGGAATTTACGTTCGAAGTCGCGTTCGGCAATGCCCTGATACAGGTATTGACGCTCATCCTTTTCGGCTTCACGGATACCACGAACAATCAGCTTGTTCTGTTGCTGGGTAATATCTAACTGCTCTTCGGCAAAACCGGCCACAGCCATGGTGATACGGTAGTGATTCTCATCCTGCTGCTCGATATTGTACGGAGGGTAACCCGTATTGGCATTACTGACATTCTTTTCCATCTGGTTAAACAGACGATCAAAACCAATAGCAGAACGGTATAGAGGAGTGAAATCTAGGTTACGCATATTAACTATCCTTCTTTAGAAGCAATAAAATTACGATATGTTGTCGTTGAAGTGGTTTTCCCTCTGTGGGACAAACCGGTTGCAGGCCCAATCTTTGGCACCATGCGCTTCATTATTAGATATAGGGATAGCTAATTTACTTTCCAAGTGTTCAATCCAATTATTTTGAATTTATTTTTCAGCGCCCTTAACCAAGGAAGATAACTGCACTCTTCAACCCATGGTTGCAGAGAACAAAACAGGCCTCACAGTGAACAAGAAGGAAAAGGGCAATATTGCTATCGCTGAATAATATCCAGCCTCCTACGTAAACCTACAGGTATAAAAAAAACGCCGTATCGCGCGGCGTTATTAATAAAGCGACCAACAACTCAGA
The DNA here is from genome assembly GCF_022347985.1 of Photobacterium sp. OFAV2-7. Classification (GTDB taxonomy): domain Bacteria; phylum Pseudomonadota; class Gammaproteobacteria; order Enterobacterales; family Vibrionaceae; genus Photobacterium. Next base: position 41,379 of record NZ_JAKRFQ010000004.1, on the reverse strand, counting down.
CTACACGTCCAAGTTCGCGTTCAGAGCATTCTCTTCGATGAAGTGACGACGAGGCTCAACCTGATCCCCCATCAATGTCGTAAACAGTTCGTCAGCCGCAACAGCGTCGTTGATGGTCACCTGCATCATACGGCGAGATTCAGGATCCATGGTGGTTTCCCATAGCTGCTCTGGGTTCATCTCACCCAGACCTTTGTATCGCTGTAATGACAAGCCACGGCGTGATTCTTTAATCAGCCAGTCCAGCGCTTCCTTGAAACTGCTCACCGGCTGCTTACGCTCACCACGCTGGACATACGCCGTATCGTCTAGCAGATTGTGCAGTGCCTCGGACAGATCAGCCAGCTTGCTATACTCTTTCGAGTTCAGCAAATCAAAGCTCAATACGTATTCATGATCAACACCGTGGGTACGAACAACCACTTTCGGTAACCACACATTGTTCTCTTCGTCGCGAATCACTTCGAAGTTGTACTTGCTTTCACCAGACTGCTTCTCGTTCAGCGCAGCAACTAACGGCTGAGTCCAGGCTTCAACATCAGCTTGCTGACTCAGGACATCGACGCTCAAGCGTGGCTGGTAGATAAATTCATTCAGCAACAATGTCGGGTAGCGGCGGCTCATGCGATCCACCAGCTTGTTGGCACTGTTAAACTGCTTCACTAGGTCTTCCAGTGCCAGGCCAGAAACAGCTGGCGCTCCTTCGGCAGCAAACAGCGCGGCATTATCCAGCGCCAGAGCAACCTGATACTGGTTCATGTCTTCATCATCTTTGATGTACTGCTCTTGCTTGCCCTTCTTCACTTTATAAAGTGGTGGCTGAGCAATGTAGATATGGCCGCGCTCGATCAGCTCCGGCATCTGACGGTAGAAGAAGGTCAACAGCAGGGTACGGATGTGCGAGCCATCGACATCGGCATCGGTCATGATAATGATGTTGTGGTAACGCAGTTTGTCCGGGTTGTACTCATCGCGACCGATACCACAGCCCATGGCTGTAATAAGCGTGGCGACTTCCTGCGAAGACAGCATCTTGTCAAAGCGTGCCTTCTCAACGTTCAGAATTTTACCTTTCAGCGGCAAAATCGCCTGGTTCTTACGGTTACGACCCTGCTTGGCGGAACCGCCCGCAGAGTCACCCTCCACTATGTAGAGTTCAGAAAGCGCAGGATCTTTTTCCTGACAATCGGCCAGTTTACCCGGCAAACCCGCCAGATCCAGCGCACCTTTACGGCGTGTCATCTCACGCGCTTTACGAGCCGCTTCACGGGCACGTGACGCATCGATGATTTTGGTACATACCGTTTTGGCATCCGTCGGGTTTTCCAATAGAAACTCACCCAACTTCTCACCCATCGTAGATTCAACAGCAGGTTTCACTTCACTTGATACCAGCTTATCTTTGGTCTGGCTCGAGAATTTTGGATCCGGCACTTTCACCGATACCACGGCAGTCAGACCTTCACGAGCATCATCACCGGATGTCGCTGTCTTGGCCTTCTTCGAGTAGCCTTCCTTATCCATAAAGTTATTCAGTGTACGCGTCAGCGCACCACGGAAACCAGCCAGGTGAGTACCACCATCACGCTGTGGAATGTTGTTGGTAAAGCAGTAAATGTTTTCCTGGAAACCATCGTTCCATTGCATCGCCACTTCTACGGCAATACCGTCCTCGCGCTCAAAGTTAAAGTGGAAGACCTTTGGATGGATTGGAGTCTTGTTGCGGTTCAGGTGCTCGACAAACGCCTGGATACCACCTTCATACATAAAGTGGTCTTGCTTGTCTTCCTCGCGCTCGTCAATCAGCTTGATTGACACGCCAGAGTTTAGGAACGACAGCTCACGCAGGCGCTTGGCCAGGATTTCGTATTGGAATTCGATATTGGTAAAGGTTTCTGCACTTGGCCAGAAACGAATACGGGTACCGGTTTTTTCGGTATCACCGATCACAGCCAATGGTGCTTCCGGCTCACCGTGATGATAAACCTGCTGGTGAATTGATCCTTTTCGGTGGATAGTCAGTTCAACTTTCTCGGATAGCGCGTTCACCACCGAGACACCTACCCCGTGCAGACCGCCCGATACTTTATAAGAGTTATCATCAAACTTACCGCCTGCGTGAAGAACGGTCATGATAACTTCTGCAGCCGAAACGCCTTCTTCCGGGTGCATGTCTGTCGGAATACCACGACCATCATCACTAACAGAAACAGAGCCGTCTTCATGGATGGTGACAATGATATCTTCACAGTGGCCAGCAAGAGCTTCATCGATTGAGTTATCGACGACCTCAAACACCATATGGTGCAAGCCAGTACCGTCATCGGTATCGCCAATGTACATCCCTGGGCGCTTACGTACTGCATCAAGGCCTTTTAGTACCTTAATACTTGATGAATCGTAGTTGTTGGACATTGAGTTACTCTCGCTTAAATTATCCTGCGGTTATTTTACCGTGTTCCACATGAAACATCTTGCCATTTTCATCATGCATTTCCGCAATTTGGTCGCTACTAATTGCACTAATGAAAACCTGGGCGTTGGTTTCCTTTAACCGTTGCGCAAGCAGCGCACGCCTATGGCTATCCAGCTCGGAAGCAAAATCATCAATTAAATATATACACTGCTTGCCGGTTGCTTCTGTGAGGTGCAGCCCCTGCGCCAGGCGCAAGGCACATACCATCAGCTTCAGCTGCCCGCGGGACAGAACATCCTCGACGGGAGTGCCGGCAACTTTGATCCGCAAGTCAGCCTTATGCGGCCCGCTTGCGGTATAACCCAGCTGGCAATCACGCTCAAAATTGCGTGTTAGCAGCTCAGCATACGGGGTGTCTTTTTCCCAGCCGCGGTAATACCCCAGCTGGATATCAAATTCGGGCAAAAAGCCCTGGCATATCTCTGCGGCCTTTCGCTTCACCGCCTCGAGATACTGGCTGCGCCACTCGCTGATCTCTTCAGCCAGTACTGCCAGTTCCTGATCCCAGTAGCTCAGCTCGCGATAGCTACGGGCTGTCTTTAGCAGCGCATTACGCTGCTTGGTCAATCGCTTGACCCGGCTCCAGGCATGATAAAACTGGGGTTCGACATGAAAGACGCCCCAGTCGATAAATGACCGGCGGTATTTGGGGCCACCAATCAGCAATTCGAATCCTTCCGGTGTGATCAACTGCAGCGGCAGCACCTGCGCTAGCTGGGCCAGTTTCTGTCCACCTTCACCACCAATTTTGACCTCGGTAGTGCCGTCGCGCTTTTTATTGATCCCGAGCGGAAGCTCCAGCTCGCCATCGGTCTGCAACCGGCCATGGACAAACAGCTCCTGCTGTTCATGGCGGATCACCCTCCCCGTCAAGTGGCTGCGAAACGAGCGCCCGTGTCCCAGGTAGTGTAGCGCTTCTAGCACGCTGGTTTTGCCACTGCCGTTGGCACCGACCAGAAAATTAAAGCTTGCCGACAAGGATAAGTCGCAAGCTTCAATATTACGGAAGTCTTTTACAATAAGACGAGTAAGTGCCATGTCCTAGAGTCTGATTGGCATCACGACATACATGGCTTCGTCACTGGCACTGTCTTCAACCAGCGCACTGGCGTTGGCATCGGTCAGCGACCAACGTACCTGCTCGCACTTAAGGGTATTAAGCACGTCGAGTACATAGCTGACGTTGAAGCCGATCTCCAGATCCTCGCCCTGATAGTCGACATCAAGGAACTCTTCGGCTTCTTCCTGCTCAGGGTTATTAGCGGTAATACGCATCTCGCCGTTGGACAGGTTAACGCGAACACCACGGAATTTTTCGTTTGACAAGATAGCCGCACGAGAAAACGCTTTTTTCAGCTCGTCACAGCTCGCCTCGACAAACTTGGTGCTGTTTTGCGGCATGACGCGACGATAGTCAGGAAAACGTCCGTCGACCAGCTTGGAGGTAAAGACAAAGTTATTCACCACTGCGCGCAGATTCGAGTTACCAATCTGGATATCCACCATGGCATCCGGCGTATCCAGTAAACGAACCAGCTCCAGTACCCCTTTGCGCGGCACAATGATCTGTTTGGAAGGCAGCTCCTGATCCAGTTCAATGGCGCATACCGCCATACGGTGGCCATCGGTCGCGACCGAGCGCAGGTTCTTGCCCTCGGTTTCAAACAGCATGCCGTTAAGGTAATAGCGAACATCCTGATGGGCCATCGAGAACTGGGTGCTGTCGATCAACTGGCGCATCCGCCCTTGCGGCAGCGCTAGCTCAACCTCGCTCTGCCAGTCATCGATATTCGGAAAGTCCGCGGCAGGCAGCGTCGACAGGGAATAACGGCTGCGGCCGGAGCGAATGATCACCCGGTCCCCTTCCAGGGCAACAACGATATTGGCGCTATCAGGCAGGCCACGACAAATGTCGAGAAACTTACGCGACGGGACAGTGACCGCCCCAGGCTCAAAATCAGCGTCCAGTGCCAGCTTGGCAACCAGCTCGACTTCCAAATCGGTACCTGTCATCGACAGGCAGCCTTCTTCGACCTGAAGCAGAATATTGCCCAGGATCGGTAATGAAGGACGGCCGCCAAGTGCACCAGACACCTGCTGCAGCGGCTTTAATAAATGTTCGCGTTCGACGGTAAATTTCATATCAAGACGACAATGTTCTTATTAGGTTTGAGTAATCTTCTTTTATATCGTGGCTTTCTTCACGCAGCTGCTCGATTTTACGGCAGGCGTGGAGCACCGTTGTATGGTCGCGACCACCAAAGGCATCACCGATTTCCGGCAGGCTATGGTTGGTCAGCTCCTTGGCCAGTGCCATCGCCATCTGGCGCGGACGGGCAACGGAGCGGGAACGGCGCTTGGACAGCATATCAGCCATCTTTATTTTATAGTATTCGGCCACGGTCTTCTGGATATTATCGATCGTTACCAGTTTTTCCTGCAGCGCCAGCAAATCGCGCAGTGCCTCACGGACAAAGTCAATGGTAATGGCACGGCCGGTAAAGTTGGCGTTGGCAATCACACGGTTCAGGGCCCCTTCCAGTTCACGGACATTGGAGCGCAGGCGCTTGGCAATAAAGAAAGCCACTTCGTCAGCCAGGCGGATATGGTGATCCTCGGCTTTTTTCATCAAAATGGCCACTCGCGTTTCCAGCTCCGGCGGCTCAATCGCCACCGTCAGTCCCCAGCCAAAGCGGGACTTCAGACGATCCTCAACACCGTTGATCTCGCGCGGATAGCGGTCTGAGGTCAGGATGATCTGCTGGTTGCCTTCAAGCAGAGCATTAAAGGTGTGGAAAAACTCCTCCTGCGATCGCTCTTTGTTGGCAAAGAACTGAATATCATCGATCAGCAAAGCATCGACGCTACGGTAATAGCGCTTGAACTCTTCAATCGCATTGTTCTGCAGGGCCTTGACCATATCCTGGACAAAACGCTCGGAATGCATATAGACAACCCGGGCATTGGGTTTGCGATCCGCAATGGCATTGCCAACCGCATGTAAAAGGTGTGTTTTACCCAGACCGGTTCCGCCATATAAAAACAGCGGGTTATAGGCAGCGCCAGGGTTATCCGCCACCTGGCGGCAGGCGGCCAGTCCCAGCTGGTTCGACTTACCCTCAACAAAGTTGTTGAAGTTATGCTTGGGATTCACGTTTGACCGGTAGCCGGACTGAGACTCGGGCTGGACCGGTGACGGTGCAGGCTCCCAGGTACGCGGAGGCGTATCGTCCACCATCTGCGGGGCTGCAGGCTCGACAACCGGCACCGAGGCCGCTGGCTGTGGTGGCGGCGGTGCGGTGACCGGGCGGCTACCGACTTCAAATCGCAGGATCGGTACATCGTTGCCGCAAAATTCATTCAGCAGCCGATTAATATTGTTGAGATACTTATCCCGTACCCAATCAAGCACAAAACGGTTAGGCGCAAACAAGGTCAGCGTATTATCGTTCAACTCGGCCTGAAGCGGTCGAACCCACATACTGAATTCTGTTGCAGGGAGTTCTTCCTGAAGGCGTTGAAGGCACTGCAACCAAAGCGAAGATGACAAGCTCGACTCCACACTGAATAACAAAACACGAAAAGGGATGCAATTTTATACCTGCTGGCTCAGGATCGCCAGCAAAGAGATCGCAGATCCGGTGAATAAGATCAGACTTATTCACATAGATCGCACAATAAAACCTAAGATCAGCACAATTTTACCAGCCCTTACCCACAAAGCTATTAACAGCATGTAACCGTTACCTACGAACAATTGGTTATTTGAAATAACTCCAAGTTATTTAAAAAAAGCAGATATCAGCATATAGGATGTGAAAAACAGAGCATCATCACAGCCATCTGAGGAGTAAACAGGATGAAAAGCTGGATAAAAACAACATTCACAGCTGTCGCACTGACTTTGACAGCAAGCCAGGCAGCCATGGCCGCTACAGACGTGAAAGTCGGCATGTCAGGACGCTACTTCCCGTTTACCTTTGTAAAACAAGATCAGCTTCAGGGCTTTGAGGTCGACCTGTGGAACGAAATCGGTAAACGCAACGACTATAACGTCGAATTTGTGACCGCTAGCTTCTCTGGCCTGTTCGGTCTACTGGAAACCGGCCGTATCGATACCATCTCCAACCAAATCACCATGACCGACGAGCGCAAGGCCAAGTACCTGTTTGCCGACCCGTATGTGGTCGATGGTGCCCAGCTGGTCGTGCGCAAGGGAAATGACAGCATCAAAAGCACCGATGATCTCAACGGCAAGACTGTCGGGGTCAACCTGGGTTCCAACTACGAGCAGCTGCTGCGCGAGCTGGATAAAGACGGCAAGATCAATATCAAGACCTACGATACCGGTATCGAGCACGATGTTGCCCTTGGCCGTACCGATGCCTTTGTGATGGACCGTCTATCGTCTGTCGAGCTGATCAAAAAGGCCAACCTGCCGCTGCAGCTGGCCGGCGAACCGTTCGAGCGTATCGAGAATGCCTGGCCGTTCATCAAGGGTGAAAAAGGCGAAAAGCTACGTGGCGAAGTGAACAAGGCCCTCAAGGCCATGCGCGAAGACGGTACCCTGGCAGAAATTTCAGTGAAATGGTTTGATGCCGATATCACCCAGTAATATCGCTGACAGCATTTCCTTCTAAATATCCATATACTTAAAGGCTCACCGCAAGGTGGGTCTTTGTCGCTTATTCATCCCTCAATAACGGAATACTTATCCACATGGGCTTTGATTTTGACTACATGTTATCGCTACTGCCTATTCTCCTGAAGTACCTGGGTACGACGTTGAATATGGCTGTCTGGGGTTTGCTTTTTGCCTTGGTCATAGCTGTGACGCTGGCGCTGGTCAGAGTATACAAGCTGCCGGTACTGGATCAGCTCAGCCAGCTCTACATCAGCTTCTTCCGCGGTACCCCACTGCTGGTTCAGCTTTTTTTACTCTACTATGGCCTGCCGCAGGTGTTTCCTGTTTTTGTCGGCCTTGACGCCTTCAGCGCCGCGGTCATCGGCCTGAGCCTGCATTTTGCCGCGTACAAGGCGGAGAGTATTCGTGCTGCCATCATCGGGATTGACCGCAGCCAGATGGAGGCAAGCCTCTCGATCGGGATGACCGGTCTGCAAGCCATGAGACGGATCATTCTACCGCAGGCAACACGGGTCGCCCTGCCCTCGCTGATGAACTACTTCATCGATATGATCAAATCAACGTCACTGGCCTTTACACTGGGTGTGGCGGAAATTATGGCCAAGGCCCAGATGGAAGCCTCATCGAGCTTCAAGTTCTTCGAGGCTTTTCTGGCCGTTGCCCTCATTTACTGGGCGATGGTACTGGTACTGACCCGGGTCCAGAACTGGGCAGAAGCAAAACTCAACAAGGCATACACACGATGATCAAGCTAAACAATCTCGCCAAGCGCTTTGGCGACGCCACCATCTTTTCCGGCATTGACCTGACCATAGAGAAAGGCGAAATCGTCGTGGTTATCGGTCCGTCGGGTACGGGAAAATCCACCCTACTACGCTGTATCAACTTTTTGGAGACGGCCAACCGCGGCAACATTACGATCGGGGATGTCACCATTGACAGCCAACAGGCTGCCAAAAGCGACATCATCGCCCTGCGCCGCAAAACCGGGTTTGTGTTCCAGAATTATGCCTTGTTTGCGCACCTGACGGCGAAGCAGAACATCGCTGAAGGGTTGATCACGGTAAAAGGCTGGAAAAAAGACGACGCCTTTCAGCGCGCGCAGCAAATTCTTGATGATATTGGCCTCGGCGACAAGGGAGAGCACTATCCCGCCGCCCTGTCCGGCGGCCAGCAGCAACGGGTCGGCATCGGCCGTGCCATGGCCCTGGAGGCCGATTTGCTGCTGTTTGACGAGCCGACATCGGCGCTGGACCCGGAATGGGTCGGCGAAGTACTGACCTTGATGCAGAAACTGGCGACTCGTCACCAGACCATGCTGGTGGTCACTCACGAGATGCAATTTGCACGCGAAGTTGCTGATCGGGTGATCTTTATGGCCGACGGTGAGTTCGTCGAGCAGGGACCGCCAGAGCAGATCTTCACCAATCCGCAGGATCCTCGACTACAAAAGTTCCTGAATAAGGTCGGGATCCGCGAAGGATCCTTGCACTCCGCGACACAAGAAGTATAATTCAGCGCCCGTTGCTAACAACGGGTATAATTATTGACTATTTAGAGGTCAGTGATTACAATTCCGCCTCTTTGTTTAGAGGTACCGGTTGTTCGCAGTCGGAAACTCAGTAACAAACTTAAAAACTGATCAGTTAATTTAAGGTAAAACCATGAAACGCACTTTTCAACCTTCAGTTCTAAAGCGCAAGCGTAGCCACGGTTTCCGTGCACGCATGGCTACTAAGAACGGTCGCGCTGTAATCAACGCACGTCGCGCTAAAGGCCGTAAGCGTCTTTCTAAGTAATCTTTGATTATTTTGAATAAGCTCGCTTTCGCTCGGGAGTTACGTTTGTTAACTCCCGAACATTATAAAAAAGTCTTCCAGCAAGCTCACCGTGCTGGCTCTCCCCACTTAACTATTCTTGCCCGTAACAACGACCTTAATCATCCCCGTCTCGGCTTGGCTGTTCCTAAAAAACAGATCAAAACTGCTGTTGGCAGAAATAAGTTCAAACGCATCGTGCGTGAAAGCTTCCGCCTCAAGCAAGCCGATCTGCCAGCCAAAGATTTTGTCGTTATCGCCAGGAAAAGCGCCAGTGAGCTGAGCAACGAAGAGCTATTTAAATTGCTAGATAAACTATGGCATCGCCTGTCTCGCCCTTCGCGTGGCTAGTCGTTGGACTAGTCCGCTTTTACCAACTGGCAATAAGTCCGCTTATTGGACCACGCTGTCGCTATACCCCAACATGTTCCCAATACGCAATTGAAGCAATAAAAGCGCATGGAGCGATAAAAGGTTGTTGGTTCGCAGCGAAACGTCTATTAAGATGTCATCCTTTAACCGACGGTGGTTATGACCCCGTTCCGCCAACCAAGCATAACGACAGAGATAAGTAACGATGGATTCCCAACGCAATATTCTGTTAATTGCCCTACTGTTCGTCTCGTTCCTACTATATCAGCAGTGGAACATGGACAACGCCCCTCAACCACAAGGACAGGGTGTAGCGCAACAAGTCAACACAAGTGGTGATGTTCCTTCACATTCAGCTGACGGCCAGCCGATTACTGAACAAAGCACATCCGACAATCTAATCACCATCAATACAGATGTACTGGCGCTTACTGTCGATACGCTTGGTGGCGATGTGATCGAAGCCCAATTGCTGGCTTACGACAACGAACTCAATTCAGAAGACCCGTTTGTTCTTCTGAAAAACGAGCAGGGCCACAGCTATACGGCACAGTCAGGCCTTATCGGTGCCAACGGTATCGATACCACCGCCGGACGTGCTCAGCTAGTGGTTGATGCCGACAGCTTTACCCTTGCCGACGGCCAGGACGAGCTACGCGTACCGATGACGTATGAAAAAGACGGCATCCAGTACACTAAGACTTTCGTACTTAAGCGCGGCAGCTACGCAGTCGATGTTGAATACAGCATCAACAACCAGTCAGCTGCACCGGCAAGCGTTCAGATGTATGCCCAGCTGAAGCAGAACCTGATGGATGACGGCGGCAGCCTGACGATGCCGACCTATCGCGGTGGTGCTTACTCGGCTGACGATACCAAATACAAGAAATACAGCTTTGAAGATATGCAGGACAAGAACCTGAACCTGACTATCGCCAACCAAGGCTGGGCAGCCATGATGCAGCACTACTTCGTATCGGCGTGGATCCCGCGTACCGACGAAGCCACCAACCTGTACACCCGTACCAGCAACGGCCAGGGTTACATCGGTGTACGTATGCCTGCAACCACGGTTCCTGCAGGTAGCGAGCAGACACTAACTGCCACCCTGTGGGTCGGTCCTAAACTGCAGGATCAGATGGAAGCCACCGCGCCTAACCTGAACCTGACCGTCGACTACGGTTGGCTATGGTTTATCGCCAGCCCGCTTCACATGCTACTGTCATTCATCCAGGGAATCGTTGTGAACTGGGGTGTGGCGATCATGATGCTGACCTTTATTGTCCGTGGTGCGATGTACCCGCTGACCAAGGCCCAGTACACCTCAATGGCCAAAATGCGTATGCTGCAGCCTAAACTGCAAGCAATGCGCGAACGTCTGGGCGACGATCGCCAGCGTATGAGCCAGGAAATGATGGAACTGTACAAGAAAGAGAAAGTGAACCCACTGGGTGGCTGTCTGCCAATCTTGCTACAGATGCCAATCTTCATTGCCCTGTACTGGTCACTGATGGAATCTGTCGAACTGCGTCATTCTCCTTTCTTTGGCTGGATCCACGACCTGTCTGCACAGGACCCGTACTACATCCTGCCGATTCTGATGGGTGTGTCGATGTTCATGATCCAGAAAATGAGCCCGACCACGGTGACCGACCCGATGCAGCAGAAGATCATGACCTTCATGCCGGTGATGTTTACCTTCTTCTTCCTGTTCTTCCCGTCAGGTCTGGTCCTTTACTGGCTGGTATCTAACGTCGTGACCCTGATCCAGCAGACGCTGATCTACCGTTCACTCGAGAAGAAAGGGCTGCATTCGAAGTAATGTAACCCCATGAACTCCCCAAAGGCGGCCAATGGCCGCCTTTTTACGTTATGCCACGGTGTCGCAGCGAAGGAAACCTGCCTCGCAGCCAACCATCTAAGCTATTACTAGGTTTTCCCACCTACTCTGTTTACAATTGCAGCGAATTTACAAAGCAAAGCCAAAATTATGATCGAACATACTGATACCATTGTTGCGCAAGCTACCCCTCCGGGCCGTGGCGGCGTCGGCATTATTCGCGTCTCGGGCCCAAAAGCCAACGAGGTCGCACTCGCGGTAGCCGGCCGTGAACTCAAAACCCGTTATGCCGAATACCTACCATTCAAAAACGAGGACGGTAACGCACTGGATCAGGGCATCGCTTTATTCTTCAAGGGACCGAACTCCTTTACCGGTGAAGATGTGCTGGAACTACAAGGGCACGGCGGCCCGGTACTGATGGATATGATGATCAAGCGTATCCTGAAAATTGACGGCATCCGCCCGGCCCGTCCGGGGGAATTTTCCGAGCGGGCTTTTATGAACGACAAGCTCGACCTGGCACAAGCAGAGGCGATTGCCGACCTGATTGATGCCAGCTCGGAGGAAGCCGCCAAAAGTGCCTTCCAATCGCTCCAGGGCGCCTTCTCGGGCCGGGTCAGCGAGCTGGTGGAGGCTCTTATCCACCTGAGAATCTATGTCGAGGCCGCTATCGACTTTCCGGAAGAAGAAATCGATTTCCTGTCTGACGGCAAGGTCAGCGGCGATCTCAACGGTATCATCGAACGCCTTGATGCCGTGCGCCGCGAAGCCAATCAGGGCGCGATTATGCGCGAAGGGATGAAGGTGGTTATCGCCGGTCGCCCTAACGCCGGCAAGTCCAGCCTGCTCAATGCCCTGTCCGGCAAAGATTCTGCCATTGTCACCGATATCGCCGGCACCACCCGTGACGTACTGCGCGAACATATCCATATTGATGGCATGCCACTGCATATCATTGATACCGCCGGTCTGCGCGAAGCGACCGACGAAGTCGAGCGTATAGGTATCGAGCGCGCGTGGGAGGAAATCCAGCAGGCCGACCGCGTGCTGTTCATGGTTGACGGCACCACTACCGATGCCACCGATCCCAAAGAGATTTGGCCGGATTTCATCGAACGCCTGCCAGACAGCATGGGCCTGACGGTGATCCGCAACAAAGTCGAGCTGACCAACGAGGAAGCCGGGATCTGCCATGTCAACAACCCGACCCTGATCCGCCTGTCAGCACGTACCGGCGCCGGCGTCGACAGCCTGCGCGAGCACCTGAAGGAATGTATGGGCTTTGCCGGTACCACCGAAGGCGGCTTTATGGCCCGTCGTCGCCATCTGGAGGCCCTGGAGCGCGCCGCAGAGCACCTTGAGACAGGCAGAGACCAGCTGGAAGGCTTCATGGCCGGAGAAATACTGGCCGAGGAACTGCGCCTCGCCCAGCAGCACCTGAGCGAGATCACCGGCGAATTTACCTCTGACGATCTTCTCGGTCGGATCTTTACCTCATTCTGTATCGGTAAATAGCAGATCCCACAACGCGATCACACCCGTAGCCTGTTCCGGATCCCCGGGACAGGCTGTGCATAACCCTTCAATAAAGATCCCCGCTCCAGTAAGATCATGCTTTCCTCCCTGTTCCGAAGCAGTACAATGCTGTGTATAGATTTGTTGTGAATATCTAAACGGACAGAGAGACCATGAGCTATATCACCTTGATCACCGGCAGTACCCTCGGCGGTGCTGAATATGTTGCCGACCATCTCAGCGAATTGCTGGAACAACACGGACACAGCACAGAAATCATCAATCAAGCCGACCTCGAACAGCTTTCCACCGACCATATCTGGCTACTCGTCTGCTCAACCCATGGTGCCGGTGAATTTCCGGACAACATCCAGCCATTTATCGAACAGCTCACCAGCCAGAAACCCGATTTGTCGGCATTGCAGTACGGGATCGTCGGGCTTGGCGACAGCAGCTATGACACCTTCTGCGCCGCGGCCAAAAACCTCGATCAACAGCTCGCATCACTTGGGGCAACCCGTCTTGGAGAACGGCTTGATATCGATGTTTCCCAGGATCCCGTCCCTGAAGATCCTGCCGAACTGTGGCTGGAAACCTGGAAAAACACCCTCTGTGAATAAAATTCCGGCGAAAATTACTCAATATTTTCGCCTTTATTAAACTTTTTTCTGTGGATAACTATAGATCTAAACGGTGTTCAACCCATAGTTATCCATTGAATAAGTTTATACCCCTCACCCACCTGTTGATAAGTGGCTATTTTGATCCCAGCTAATCCTTGTAGAGATCCAAGCTGCTCCACAGCAAATGATCCTCTCTAACATCATGATCATTAGGATCATTTCTGGGTTATCCACACGATCGGGGGATCTATATAATAGATCTAACAGAAGATCTCTTTAAAAGATCTTATATATATTTAAAGAAGCCTTTCTTCTTGATCAAATGATCTTCACTAAAGATTCTCTCTTCCTCGGAAAAAGGATAGAATGATCCACCTTTGCTCGCAGATACGTACTGGCAATTTCGAATACCTGAGGTAGTTTCATGTTTTACCAGGAAAATTTTGATGTCATCGTGGTTGGTGGCGGCCATGCCGGCACTGAGGCCGCGTTGGCAGCAGCCCGAATGGGACAAAAAACCTTACTTTTGACGCATAACATCGATACGCTGGGACAGATGTCTTGCAACCCAGCCATTGGCGGGATCGGGAAAGGACACCTGGTTAAAGAAGTTGATGCCCTCGGCGGCCTGATGGCTCAGGCAATTGACAAGGGCGGGATCCAGTTCAGAACCCTGAACTCCTCCAAAGGGCCGGCAGTACGAGCGACGCGCGCCCAGGCTGACCGCGCGCTGTACAAGGCTGCCGTACGAGAAAAACTGGAAAACCAACCGAACCTGATGTTGTTCCAGCAGTCCGTGGACGACCTGATCGTTGAAAACGATCGAGTTGTCGGTGTGATCACCGAAATGGGACTGAAATTCCGCGGTAAGGCGGTCGTGCTAACTGTCGGCACTTTCCTTGGAGGCAAGATCCACATCGGGCTGGAAAACTACAGCGGTGGCCGTGCCGGGGATCCACCGTCGATCTCCCTGGCCTCACGCCTGCGTGAACTGCCGTTTCGTGTAGACCGCCTGAAAACCGGTACACCACCACGGATTGATGCTCGCACTGTTGATTTTGGCCAGCTACAGGCCCAGCATGGTGACAACCCGACGCCGTTGTTCTCGTTCATGGGCAAGGCTTCGGATCATCCGCGCCAGATCCCGTGTTACATCACCCATACCAACGAGCAGACTCATGAGGTGATCCGCAATAACCTCGATCGCAGCCCGATGTATTCCGGTGTGATTGAAGGTATCGGCCCGCGCTACTGCCCGTCGATTGAAGACAAGGTGATGCGCTTTGCCGACAAGAACAGCCATCAGATCTTTATCGAACCTGAAGGCCTGACAACCCATGAGCTGTACCCGAACGGTATCTCGACCAGCCTGCCGTTTGATGTCCAGATGCAAATCGTCCGTTCGATGAAGGGCTTCGAGAATGCGGCGATTGTCCGCCCGGGTTATGCGATTGAGTATGATTTCTTCGATCCGCGTGATTTGAAACAGACATTTGAAACCAAGTTTATCCAGGGCCTGTTCTTTGCCGGACAAATCAACGGTACAACAGGCTATGAAGAAGCTGCCGCGCAGGGCTTGCTGGCCGGTATGAATGCCGCACTGCTGGCACAGGACAAAGAAGGTTGGAGTCCGCGTCGTGATCAGGCCTATATGGGCGTTCTTATCGACGATCTCTCGACCATGGGTACCAAAGAGCCGTACCGGATGTTTACTTCCCGTGCCGAATACCGCCTGTTGCTGCGCGAAGACAACGCCGACTTGCGTCTGACCGAAATAGGCCGTGAGTTTGGTCTGGTCGACGACGAGCGCTGGGCTCGCTTCAACCAGAAGATCGAGAACATGGCGCAGGAGCGCCAGCGTCTGAAAGATATCTGGATCAACCCGGCATCGGATCATGCCGAGGCGCTGAACAAGATCCTCAAGACACCGATCGCTCGTGAGGCCAGCGGTGAGGATCTTCTGCGCCGTCCCGAGGTGACCTACGAGCAGCTGACGGCCATCGAGGCCTTTGCCCCGGCCCACGATGATGCTCAGGCGAGCGAGCAAGTTGAAATCCAGGTGAAATACCAGGGTTATATCGATCGCCAGAAAGACGAGGTCGAAAAATCCCTGCGCCATGAAAACACCAAGCTACCGTTTGAGCTGGATTACAGCATGGTGAAGGGCCTGTCTAACGAGGTCATTGCAAAACTCAATGATGCCAAGCCGGAAACCATAGGCCAGGCGTCACGGATCTCGGGCGTTACGCCGGCGGCAATTTCCCTGCTGTTGGTTTACCTGAAAAAACAAGGCATGCTTAAGAAAGGCGAATAGGAGTCACCGGTGAAACAACGTTTGGCGCAACTGATCGCGCAAACTGACCTCGAGGTCACAGATCAGCAAGTGGAGCAACTGGTTGGTTATGTTGCCCTGCTGCACAAGTGGAACAAAGCGTATAATCTGACCTCTGTTCGCGATCCCCAGGATATGTTGGTGAAACATATTATGGATAGTATTGTGGTAAGCACTCACCTTGACGGTGAGCGCTTTATCGATGTCGGTACGGGACCGGGCTTGCCGGGGATCCCGCTGGCGATTATGAATCCGAACAAGGACTTTACCCTGCTCGATAGCCTGGGCAAGCGAATTCGCTTTATTCGCCAGGTGATCCATGAGCTGGGTATCGAGAATGTGACGCCGGTGCAGAGCCGGGTTGAGGAATTTCAGCCGGAAGTGGGCTTTGATGCAGTATTGAGCCGTGCATTTGCGTCGATGAATGATATGGTGTCCTGGTGCCACCACCTGCCGAATAGGGACGGGTGTTTTATGGCGCTGAAAGGGCAATTTAATCAACAAGAGGTCGAAGAACTCCCTGAGTGGTGTTCTGTGACTGAGGTCAAATCTTTGCAAGTCCCAGAGCTAGAAGGCGAGCGTCATCTAGTAATCTTGACGGCAAAGGATTAATTGATGAGGTTTTTTCGTGGGAAGAGTCATAGCGGTTGCCAACCAGAAAGGAGGCGTGGGTAAAACCACCACTTGCGTTAATCTAGCGGCTTCACTGGCCGCGACACAGCGCAAAGTTCTAGTTATTGATCTGGATCCGCAGGGAAATGCCACCATGGCCAGCGGCGTGGATAAATACCAGGTTGATGCAACAGCCTATGATCTTCTGGTCGAAGAAACCCCGTTTAGCGAAGTGGCGGTCACCGACACGACCGGCGGCTATCATCTGATTGCCGCCAACGGTGATGTGACGGCCGCAGAAATCAAGCTGATGGAAGTGTTTGCCCGCGAAGTGCGCCTGCGTAACGCTTTGGAGGTAGTTCGTGATAACTATGATTTCATCTTTATCGATTGTCCTCCGGCATTAAACCTTCTTACAATCAACGCTATGACAGCAGCTGATTCTGTGCTTGTCCCTATGCAGTGTGAGTATTTTGCGCTGGAAGGCCTGACCGCATTGATGGATACCATCAGCAAATTGACCGCCGTGGTGAATGCCGACCTGAAGATTGAAGGGTTGCTTCGTACCATGTATGACCCGCGTAACCGGTTGGCAAATGAAGTCTCCCAACAGTTGAAGAAACACTTTGGCGAGAAAGTCTACCGTACCGTGATCCCACGAAATGTCCGTTTGGCAGAAGCTCCGAGCCACGGGCGTCCGGCAATGTACTACGATAAGTACTCCAGTGGTGCCAAGGCATATCTGGCCCTGGCCGGTGAAATTATTCGTCGCGACGAAATGGAGCGCAATGCCGGCGCTGTGGATGCATAAGGGTAAACAATGAACATGAATAAGCGAGGCCTTGGAAAAGGCCTTGATGCGCTACTGGCTACCAGTTCGGTTGCCCAGGCAAAACAAAAAAGTGCCGAGCAGGCACAATCGCTCTCAGAGGAAGGGACACTGAAAGACCTTCCTGTGCAAGCGCTGCAGGCCGGTAAGTTCCAGCCTCGTAAAGATATGTCGGATGACGCTCTGGCCGAGCTGACGGACTCAATCCGTGCCCAGGGTGTGATTCAACCGATTGTGGTGCGCGAAGTCGCGCCGCAGCAGTTTGAGATTATTGCCGGTGAGCGACGCTGGCGCGCGGCCCGTCAAGCTGGGCTTCAGAAAGTCCCTTGTATTATTAAGGATGTTAATGATCGGGCGACGGTAGCCATTGCCCTTATTGAGAATATCCAGCGGGAAGATCTCAATGCGATGGAAGAGGCGCAGGCACTGGAGCGGCTGCAGAATGAATTTTCGCTGACCCACCAACAGGTTGCCGAAGCCGTGGGTAAATCGCGGGCGGCCGTATCAAACCTGTTGCGTTTGAACCAGCTGTCGGAGCCGGTTAAGCGCATGGTCGAGCAGAGACAGCTCGAAATGGGCCATGCCCGTGCCCTGCTCGCGCTTGAGCCCGAGCAGCAGCTGGAAGCGGCACAAATGGTTGTTGCCAAGCTGTTAACGGTTCGTGACACCGAGAAGCTGGTGAAGAAACTTTTACAACCTGTTGCCGAGCCAAAAATGAAAGCCGTGAATGCCGAGCTCGAAGCGGCAGAAAATCACCTAAGTGAGCACTTTGGCACCCAGGTGGCGATTAATCAGCAGAAAAACGGTAAAGGAAAAATCGTTTTCAGCTTTGACGAAGCCCACAAATTGAAGCAATTCATTGCAATGTTTGGTCACGAAATGTGACATAAAACGTGGATATTTTGTTGCAAAATTTACAATGACGTGATCAAGTTATTGTGTTGTAAAATCTAACACTTTTTTTTGCTGCGATTAGATTGCATTCAATCTAATGAGCCGTATAATTTTCGCAGTTTTCCCAGCACGACGTTTGTGTAGTGGAATGGACTCGAGGAACGAATACATGGTATCGGCGCTAGTTAGACCGGGCCGCCAACTGGCGAAACGGTTGCTCTTGCTACAATCTGGCGTCGTTTTGACAACGGCATTACTGGCAGTGTTTGCTGTCAGTGTTGACTGGGGAATCTCCGCATTAATAGGTGGCGGCATTTTTGTAATTGCCAACGCTGTCTTTGCTAAATGTGCCTTTCTATTCAGCGGAGCCCGCCGGGCCCGGCTGATCATGGCGTCATTTTACGGTGGAGAAGTGCTGAAAATCCTCATCACGGTCATCCTATTTGCCATTGTTTACCTGTATGTCGAGGTGGAACTTGTTCCCCTCAAACTGACCTATTTGCTGGCTCTCGGGATTAATATCTTTGGGCCGGTTTTATTCATTAACAACAACAAATAGGATGAGTTATGGCTGCGCCAGGTGAAGCGCTAACGCCGTCAGGCTACATTACTCACCACTTGACTAACTTGTCGGTGGGTGATGGTTTCTGGACGGTTCATATAGATAGCCTGTTTTTCTCTGCTTTCACAGGACTGCTCTTTTTAGGGCTATTCTACAAGGCAGCGAAATCAGCGACATCAGGAGTTCCAGGAAAACTACAGTGTTTTGTGGAGATTATGGTCGAATTCGTTGATAGCAGCGTAAAAGAGACCTTCCATGGCCGCAATAAACTGATAGCTCCTTTGGCTCTGACCATATTCTGTTGGATCATGCTGATGAACATCATGGACTTAGTGCCAATTGATTTTCTTCCGTATCCGGCGGAGCACTGGTTAGGTATTCCTTAT
Source organism: Photobacterium sp. OFAV2-7 (assembly GCF_022347985.1). GTDB lineage: Bacteria > Pseudomonadota > Gammaproteobacteria > Enterobacterales > Vibrionaceae > Photobacterium. The sequence continues at coordinate 22,473 of NZ_JAKRFQ010000004.1, read as the reverse complement.
CTTAAGGTAGTACCGAGTGCTGATGTCAACATCACCATGGCAATGGCGTTGGGTGTGTTTGCTTTGATGCTTTATTACAGCATCAAAATCAAAGGCCTTGGCGGTTTTGCGAAAGAACTGGCACTTCACCCGTTCAATCACCCGGTAATGATCCCGTTCAACTTGCTGCTTGAAGTAGTGTCGTTGCTAGCGAAGCCTATTTCGCTTGGTATGCGTCTGTTCGGTAACATGTTTGCCGGTGAGGTGGTGTTTATCCTAATTGCGGCATTAATGCCGTGGTGGGCACAATGGCTGGGCTCGGTCCCGTGGGCAATTTTCCACATCCTGGTCATTACAATTCAATCATTCGTGTTTATGATGTTGACTATTGTGTACCTGTCTCAGGCGCATGAAGACAATCATTAACGATTATTTGTAAATTTTTAATTTTTTACTGGCACTTTAGCCGACAACTATAAACTGGAGATAGTGATGGAAACTTTACTAAGCTTTTCTGCAATTGCCGTGGGCATCATTGTAGGTCTTGCTGCACTGGGTACAGCGATCGGCTTCGCACTTCTAGGTGGTAAATTCCTTGAAGGTGCAGCTCGTCAACCTGAAATGGCACCTATGCTGCAAGTTAAGATGTTCATCATTGCAGGTCTGCTTGATGCGGTTCCAATGATCGGTATCGTAATCGCTCTACTATTCACATTCGCAAACCCATTCGTTGGCCAACTAGCTGGTTAATAAATAAAAACGAACGGACCCATAGCAACCCTTTTTAAGGAGATGCGTTGTGAATATGAATGCAACCTTGCTGGGTCAGGCTATCGCGTTTTTCCTATTTGTGGTGTTCTGCATGAAATATGTATGGCCACCAATTATGGAAGCGATTGAAGATCGTCAGAAGAAAATTGCTGACGGTTTGGCAGCCGCGGATCGCGCTGCCAAAGACCTGAACCTAGCGCAGGCAAATGCTTCTGAGCAACTAAAAGAAGCGAAACAAACTGCAACTGAACTTGTAGAGCAAGCGAACAAGCGCAAAGCTCAAATCATCGACGAAGCGAAGGCTGAAGCCCTGGCTGAGCGTGACAAAATTCTGGCCCAAGGTCTTGCTGAGATCGAAGCCGAACGTAACCGCGCACGTGATGATCTACGCAAACAAGTTGCAACTCTAGCTGTGATTGGTGCTGAGAAAATCATCGAGCGTTCTATCGATAAGGATGCGCATGCTGATCTTCTTAACAAAGTCACTGCAGAACTGTAATTAAAGGGGCAAGCACATGTCTGATATGACTACTATCGCACGCCCCTACGCTAAAGCAGCTTTTGATCTTGCGGTTGAGAAAGGTGAGCTGGCCCAGTGGGCTGAAATGCTCACCTTTGCTGCCGAGGTAGCCAATAATGAGACTATCCAGGATATCCTGGACAGCGGTTATGCTGCCGACAAGCTGACCGAAATCTTTATTTCGGTTTGCGGCGAGCAACTCAACGAGTCTGGCCAGAACCTTCTTAAGGTGATGGCTGAAAACGGACGCCTGAAAGCGCTCCCTGATGTCTGCGACGAGTTCCTGTTCCTGAAAAACGAACATGAGAAGACTATCGATGCGGAAGTAACCTCGGCGGTTACTCTGGACGATAGCCAACTTGACGCGATCAGCGCGAAGCTGGAAGAACGCCTGGACCGTAAGGTTAAGCTGAATTGCAGTGTAGACGAGACCCTGATAGCCGGGGTTGTGATTAGAGCTGGAGACTTGGTCATCGATAACTCAGTACGCGGAAAACTAAACCGCCTGAGCGATACTTTGCAGTCTTGATTTGGGGAATTGGAGCATGCAACTTAATTCCACGGAAATTAGCGCACTGATCAAACAGCGTATCGAAAAGTTCGACGTTGTAAGTGAAGCGCGTAACGAAGGTACTATCGTATCGGTAAGCGACGGTATCATTCGTATCCATGGCCTTGCAGACGTAATGCAAGGTGAAATGATTGAATTACCAGGTGGCCGTTTTGCACTGGCACTTAACCTTGAGCGTGACTCGGTTGGTGCGGTTGTAATGGGCCCATATGCTGACCTTCAGGAAGGCATGAAAGTAACGGGTACTGGTCGTATCCTTGAAGTACCAGTAGGCCCGGCTCTACTAGGCCGTGTAGTAAACACCCTGGGTGAGCCAATCGATGGTAAAGGTCCAATCGAAACAGAGACATTCTCTCCTGTTGAAGTGATTGCACCTGGCGTTATCGATCGTCAATCTGTTGATCAGCCTGTACAGACTGGTTATAAGGCAGTTGACTCAATGATCCCAATTGGCCGTGGCCAGCGTGAGCTGATCATCGGTGACCGCCAGACTGGTAAAACAGCGATGGCGATCGATGCGATCATCAACCAGAAAAACTCTGGTATTTACTCTGTTTATGTAGCTATCGGCCAGAAAGCGTCAACTATCGCTAACGTAGTTCGCAAACTGGAAGAGCATAGTGCACTGTCTAACACGATTGTTGTTGTTGCATCAGCTTCTGAAGCGGCGGCACTGCAATACCTGGCACCATACTCAGGTTGTGCAATGGGTGAATACTTCCGTGACCGAGGTGAAGATGCACTGATCGTATACGATGACCTGTCTAAGCAGGCTGTTGCCTACCGTCAGATCTCACTACTGCTTAAGCGCCCACCTGGCCGTGAAGCATTCCCAGGTGATGTTTTCTACCTCCACTCTCGTCTACTAGAGCGTGCTGCACGTGTAAACGAGAACTACGTAGAGAAGTTCACTAACGGTGAAGTGAAAGGCCGTACTGGTTCCCTAACTGCGCTTCCGATTATCGAAACGCAAGCGGGCGACGTATCAGCATTCGTACCGACCAACGTTATCTCGATCACTGATGGTCAGATCTTCCTGCAGACAGAGCTGTTCAACGCCGGTATTCGTCCAGCGGTTGACCCAGGTATCTCTGTATCGCGTGTAGGTGGTTCTGCGCAGACCAAGATCATCAAGAAACTGTCTGGCGGTATCCGTACTGCACTGGCACAGTACCGTGAACTAGCGGCGTTTGCCCAGTTCTCGTCAGATCTTGATGAAGCAACCAAGAAGCAGCTTGATCACGGTCAGAAAGTAACTGAGCTGATGAAGCAGAAGCAATATGCACCTATGTCTGTGTTCGAGCAGGCTGTGGTTATCTTTGCTGCAGAAAAAGGCTACTTGAATGATGTCGAGCTGAACAAGCTGGCTGATTTTGAAGATGCGTTGCTTTCATATGCCAAAGCTCAATACGCTGAGTTAGTATCTCAGGTTGATGAAACGGGTGCTTGGAATGGTGAAATCGAAGCTCAGTTTGTAAAACTGGTTGAAGATTTCAAAGCGACCCAGACTTGGTAATTGGTTGGTGATCGCTTGCGATCACCTACTAACGGAGAGTAACGATGGCCGGCGCAAAAGAGATTCGTAACAAGATCGGTAGTGTTAAAAACACTCAGAAGATCACAAAAGCGATGGAGATGGTTGCAGCATCTAAAATGCGTAAAACGCAAGATGCCATGGAATCATCACGTCCATACGCACAAACTATGCGCAAAGTGATCGGTCATATCGCCCTTGGCAGCCTTGAGTATAAGCATCCTTATCTCGAAGAGCGTGAAGCCAAGCGCGTGGGTTACATCATTGTTTCTACTGACCGCGGTCTGTGTGGTGGTTTGAACATTAACCTGTTCAAGCAAGCCATGACTGACATTCAAGGCTGGTCAGATAAAGGAGCTGAAATTGACTTGGCGCTTGTTGGCGCGAAGGCTACGGCGTTCTTTAACAGCTACGGCGGTAACGTTATCGCTCAGGTCTCTGGTTTGGGTGATAACCCATCCGTCGAAGAGCTGATTGGTACTGTTGGCGTAATGCTGAAGAAATATGATGAAGGCCAATTGGATCGCCTGTACCTGGTTTACAACAAGTTTGTTAATACCATGGTTCAGGAACCAGTTATCGATCAATTGCTGCCTTTGCCTAAGTCAGAAGACGAAGAAATGCAGCGCAACCACTCTTGGGACTACATTTATGAGCCCGAGCCGAAAGCCCTGCTGGATACCCTACTGGTTCGCTATGTCGAATCACAGGTTTACCAGGGGGTGGTCGAGAACCTTGCCAGTGAGCAAGCGGCCCGTATGGTTGCGATGAAAGCAGCAACAGATAATGCAGGAAACTTGATTGACGATCTACAGCTTGTGTACAACAAAGCCCGTCAGGCGGCGATTACACAAGAACTGTCAGAAATCGTTTCTGGTGCATCAGCTGTTTAAGGCAAAGAATTAATAAGTTTAGAGGATTAACGATGGCTACAGGTAAGATCGTACAGATCATCGGTGCGGTAGTCGACGTAGAGTTTCCGCAGGACTCTGTACCACAGGTATACGACGCCCTACACGTTGATGCTAAAGAGAACGGCACGCTAGTTCTTGAAGTTCAGCAGCAGCTAGGTGGCGGTGTTGTACGTGGTATCGCAATGGGTAGTTCTGATGGCTTGCGTCGTGGTCTGTCTGTTGAAAATACAGGCCGCCCAATTGAGGTTCCAGTTGGTAATGCAACCCTAGGACGTATCATGAACGTTCTGGGCCAGCCAATTGATGAGTGTGGTGAGATCGGCGAGCAAGAGCGTTACGCGATTCACCGTGAAGCACCAAGCTACGAAGAACAGTCTAACGTGACTGAGCTACTGGAAACAGGTGTTAAGGTTATCGACCTGATTTGTCCATTCGCCAAGGGTGGTAAAATCGGCCTGTTCGGTGGTGCGGGTGTAGGTAAGACCGTTAACATGATGGAGCTTATCAACAACATCGCACTACAGCACTCTGGTCTGTCAGTATTCGCCGGTGTTGGTGAGCGTACTCGTGAAGGTAACGATTTCTACTACGAGATGCAGGAAGCAGGCGTTGTTAACGTCGAAAATCCTGAAGAGTCTAAAGTAGCAATGGTTTACGGTCAGATGAACGAGCCACCAGGTAACCGTCTACGTGTTGCCCTGACTGGCCTGACAATGGCAGAGCGTTTCCGTGACGAAGGTCGTGACGTACTGCTGTTTATCGATAACATCTACCGTTATACCCTTGCGGGTACAGAGGTATCGGCACTTCTTGGCCGTATGCCGTCTGCGGTAGGTTATCAGCCAACTCTTGCAGAAGAGATGGGTGTACTTCAGGAGCGTATCACGTCAACGAAGAGCGGTTCTATCACCTCTGTTCAGGCAGTATACGTACCTGCGGATGACTTGACGGATCCATCTCCGGCAACAACGTTTGCCCACTTGGATGCGACAGTTGTACTTTCTCGTCAGATTGCATCGCTAGGTCTATACCCGGCGATCGACCCACTGGATTCAACATCGCGTATGCTTGATCCGCTAGTGGTTGGTCAGGAGCACTATGACATCGCTCGTGGTGTACAGAGCATTCTGCAGCGCTATAAAGAGCTGAAAGATATCATTGCAATCCTGGGTATGGACGAGCTATCTGAAGAAGATAAGCAAGCTGTATCCCGTGCCCGTAAGATTGAGCGTTTCCTAACTCAGCCTTACCACGTTGCTGAAGTCTTCACTGGTGACCCTGGTATCTACGTAGCACTGAAAGACACGCTACGTAGTTTCAAAGGTCTTCTAGCTGGCGAATACGATGACATCCCAGAGCAGGCATTCATGTACTGCGGCGCGATCGAAGACGTATTGGAAAACGCTAAGAAGCTTTAAGCTAAGTAGGAGGCGACATGGCAGCGATAACCTTCCACCTGGACGTAGTAAGCGCAGAGAAAAAACTGTTCTCTGGCCGTGCTGAAAACATCCAGGTGACCGGTAGCGAAGGTGAACTGGGTATTCACGCAGGACACGTGCAGCTGCTGACCGCTATAACGCCGGGAATGGTTCGAATCGTTAAACAGCATGGCGAGGAAGAGATTATCTATCTTTCCGGCGGCATGCTGGAAGTTCAGCCAGGTACAGTAACTGTACTGGCTGACACCGCAATCCGTGGTGAAGATTTGGACGCTGCTAAGGCGGAAGAAGCGAAACGTCAGGCTGAGGAGCATATCCACAACCAGCATGGCGATATCGACTTTGCTCAGGCGGCCAGTGACCTGGCTAAAGCGATCGCTCAGCTTCGAGTTATCGAGCTGACGAAAAAAGCGCGTTAATCAGGCGCATGACGCAAAAAAGCGACCCTAGGGTCGCTTTTTTTATGTCTGCTGCCTGACGGTGCTGGCCGTCTAAGAGTACCTGATAGTTATATCATTGTTTGCTGTACGCCGTGTGTTTTGTTGCATTTGCAGGCGATATACGGTTATTACTCGCAAAAAAAAATCTATTTTTCTTAAACCTTCCTGGGTGAACCGATACAATGCGGGAAGTTTAAAATTGAATATGCATCAAGAAGGATTATCTATCATGAGCTTCAGTGCTGTGATCCTGGCGGCGGGTAAAGGAACCCGCATGTACTCGAACTTACCTAAGGTGCTGCATAAGCTGGCGGGCAAGCCGATGGCCAAGCATGTCATCGATACTTGTGACGGCCTGGGTGCAGAAAATATCCACCTGGTCTATGGCCACGGCGGTGAGCAGATGAAGGCTGCCCTGGCTGAAGAGCCGGTAAACTGGGTACTGCAGGCTGAGCAGCTGGGGACGGGGCACGCGGTTAACCAGGCCTGCCCGGATCTAGCCGATGACGAGAAAGTGCTGATCCTCTATGGTGATGTGCCGCTGATCAGTGGCCAGACATTGGAAAACCTTCTTGATGCCCAGCCAGAGGGCGGTATTGCCCTGCTGACGGTGGTACTTGACGATCCGACTGGCTATGGCCGCATCGTCCGTCGCAACGGCCCTGTGGTGGCGATTGTCGAGCAGAAAGATGCGTCCGAAGAGCAGAAGTTGATCAAAGAGATTAACACTGGGGTGATGGTTGCCAACGGCGGCGATCTCAAGCGCTGGCTGGCAGCGCTTAAAAACGATAACGCCCAGGGCGAGTACTACCTGACCGACATTATTGCGATGGCCCACAATGAAGGCCGTGCCGTCGAGGCAGTACACCCGGAGAAAGCTATCGAAGTGGAAGGGGTGAATAACCGTATTCAACTGGCAAAACTGGAGCGGGCTTATCAAGAGATGCAGGCAGAACGCTTGCTCGAGCAAGGTGTAATGTTGCGTGACCCAAGCCGCTTTGACTTGCGCGGTGAGCTGCAGTGCGGCACGGATGTCGAGATTGACGTCAATGTCATCATCGAGGGCTCAGTGTCGCTGGGTGATAACGTGGTTATCGGCGCTGGCTGTGTTCTGAAAGACTGTGAGATAGATGACAACACGCTTGTCCGTCCGTATAGCGTGATTGAAGGTGCGACGGTCGGTGAAGATTGTACCGTAGGACCGTTTACTCGCCTGCGACCTGGAGCCGAGCTGGTCGGTGACTCGCATGTCGGCAACTTTGTCGAAATGAAGAAGGCGCGTCTGGGCAAGGGCTCCAAAGCCAACCACCTGACCTATCTGGGCGATGCCGAGATTGGCGACCGGGTTAATATCGGTGCCGGTACCATTACCTGTAACTATGACGGCGCCAATAAGTTCAAGACTGAGATTGCAGATGATGTCTTTATTGGTTCTGATACCCAGCTGATTGCCCCGGTTAAAGTGGCCAAGGGAGCGACCATCGGTGCAGGCGCGACAATCAACCGGGATATCGGTGAAGGTGAGTTAGTCATTACTCGCGCCCCAGCCCGTACCATCAAAGGCTGGAAACGCCCGGTGAAACAAAAATAACGGCTGTTTCTTATGCTAAGAAAGGCAAGGGTTATCCTTGCCTTTTTTGTGCCAGAGTGGTTATTTTACTTCCCTCTTCCCTCTTCCCTCTTCTTCTTTTTTATAAAAAATTAATTGCACATTCTTGATCAGGAAAGTTTTGATCTGCTACCATTTCTTTCAAATCGAAACTTTAAAGTGTCAGTTCGTAATTTATGTCGAAGCGAAATACCCAGCAGCGCCGTCATGCCATTGTCTCCATGGTCAATGAAGCGGGTGAAGTCAGCGTTGATAAGCTGGCGAAGTTTTTTGCCACCTCGGAAGTCACCATTCGAAAAGACCTTGCCGCCCTGGAAAAGAACGGCTTATTGCTGCGCCGTTATGGCGGTGCGATTGCGATGCCGACCGAAATGGTCAGTGAGGTAGAAGAAAATGTTTCGGTTCGTAAGTTAGCGATTGCCAAAGCGGCGGCTGAGCGGATCCGTGACCATAACCGGGTCATCATCGACAGCGGTAGTACCACGGCGGGCCTGATTGGCTTGCTGGGGGGCAAGCAGGGGCTGATAGTAATGACTAACTCACTGAGCGTCGCCAATGCCTTGAATGAGCTAGAGGACGAGCCGACTTTGCTAATGACCGGCGGTACCTGGGATCCGCATTCGGAAGCGTTTCAAGGCCAGGTCGCGGAGTCAGTGTTGCGCTCCTACGACTTTGATCAGCTGTTTATCGGCGCTGACGGTATTGATATTGCACGCGGTACAACGACGTTTAATGAACTGATCGGACTGAGCCGAGTGATGGCCGAGGTGTCACGCGAGGTCGTGGTGATGGTCGAATCTAGCAAGGTTGGACGCAAGATCCCCAACCTTGAGCTTCCCTGGTCGAATATCAGTACCTTGATTACCGATGACGGCTTGAGTGACGAAGCGAAACAACAGATTGAACAGCATGGTGTACAGGTGATCTGTACAGCATCGGAATAAACTTTTAGAGAGAAACGATTATGTGTGGGATTGTTGGTGCAGTAGCACAGCGTGATGTAGCTGAAATTCTTGTCGAAGGTCTGCGTCGTCTGGAATACCGTGGCTATGACTCTGCCGGTGTGGCGGTGATTGATAGCGAGAGTAACCTAACCCGCGTCCGCCGCCTGGGTAAAGTGCAGGAGCTGGCTGATGCTGTCGAGCAGGCACCGCTTGTAGGTGGAACCGGTATTGCCCATACGCGCTGGGCAACGCATGGCGAGCCGTCAGAGGCTAATGCCCACCCGCATATGTCAGGTGACAACATTGCGCTGGTCCATAACGGGATCATTGAAAACCATGAAGAACTGCGCGAGTTATTGACCGAGCGCGGCTACGTATTTGTTTCGCAGACTGACACCGAAGTGATTGCTCACTTGGTTGAGTGGGAGCTGCGCACAGCTGCTACTTTGCTTGAAGCGGTACAGAAAACAGCGGCTCAGCTTGAAGGTGCCTACGGGACGGTTGTGATGGATCGCCGCGATCCAGAGCGTGTTGTGGTTGCGCGTTCTGGTAGCCCGCTGGTCATTGGCTTGGGTGTCGGCGAGAACTTCCTGGCCTCAGATCAGTTGGCGCTGCTGAATGTAACCCGTCGCTTTATGTTCCTTGAAGAAGGCGATGTGGCTGAAATCACCCGCCGCGAAGTGAATATCTTTGATGTTGACGGCCAGCCGGCCACTCGCGAGGTACACGAATCTAACCTGCAGCAGGATGCCGCTGACAAGGGTCAGTACCGTCACTACATGCAAAAAGAAATTTATGAGCAGCCAAGTGCGCTGATCAACACCATGGAAGGCCGTATCGGAAGTGGTTCTGTGATTGTTGAAAGCATTGGCAACGGTGCGACCGATATTCTGGAAAATGTCGAGCATGTGCAGATTGTCGCCTGTGGTACTTCCTACAATGCCGGTATGGTTGCCCGCTACTGGTTCGAGGCGATGGCCGGTGTTAGCTGTGATGTCGAGATTGCCTCAGAGTTCCGTTACCGCAAGTTTGTGACCCGTCCGAATAGCCTGCTGATCACTCTGTCCCAGTCAGGCGAGACTGCCGATACGTTGGCTGCCCTCCGTTTGGCCAAAGAGAAAGGCTACATGGCTGCAATGACCATCTGTAACGTTGCTGGCTCATCATTGGTTCGTGAATCCGATCTGGCCTTCATGACCCGTGCCGGTACAGAAATCGGTGTGGCATCGACCAAGGCATTTACTACCCAGCTGGTAACGCTGCTGATGTTTGTGACGGCTCTGGGTAAAGAGAAAGGCCTGATTGATACGGCCAAAGAGAAAGCGATCGTCGATTCTCTGCATTCGCTACCGACCCAGGTTGAAAAAGCACTGGCATTCGACAAGCCAATCGAGCAGCTGGCCGAAGATTTTGCCGACAAGCACCATGCCCTGTTCCTTGGTCGCGGTGAGTTTTACCCGATTGCCATGGAAGCGTCACTGAAGCTTAAGGAGATCTCTTACATTCACGCAGAGGCCTATGCGGCAGGTGAGCTAAAACACGGTCCGTTGGCACTGATTGATGCTGATATGCCGGTTATCGTCGTGGCACCAACCAATGACTTGCTTGAGAAGCTGAAGTCGAATATCGAGGAAGTACGTGCTCGTGGCGGCTTGCTGTATGTCTTCGCTGACAGCGAGGCAGGCTTCGAAGAGGTTGACGGGATGAAGATCATTACCATGCCTCGTGTCGATGAAGTGATTGCCCCTATTTTCTACACAGTACCAATGCAGTTGCTGTCGTACCATGTCGCGTTGATCAAGGGAACCGATGTGGATCAGCCGCGTAACCTGGCGAAAGCTGTGACGGTTGAATAACTGACTTTTCGAGAGTCTCAATAATGAGAAAAGGCGCCAACTTTGGCGCCTTTTCTCGTTTTTGAGCATGGGAGAAGCTACTCTCTAGACAAGATTGACTAGTTTTATTGCGAAATAGGAAAAAAGATCTGCATAGTGACGAACTGCAACTCATAATAAGAATCTCATCAATAATAATATCTTTAAGTATTTGATTTTTAATCTTTTTGTTTCTTGTTGAAAAGTTGGCTTATGTTATGCACCCCTAGGATTGAAAGCTGGGCAGTATTCATTTAATTCTGTATTGGAGGTTAGACATGACAGATCCCAAAGCGAAAATCGCGGCGCGAATTAAGGAAGCGCGTGAGTGGAAAGGGCTTACTCAGGTCCATATGGCGCAGCAGTTGCGTGTCGCTCGCCAGACCTATCTCGATTTGGAAACCGGAAAGACCGAACCCAAAGTCAGGCTGTTGTCTGAGATTTCGGAAATCACCGAGCGACCCCTGACCTGGTTTGTTTACGGTGACGAAGGGATAGAAATCTTGGAAAGCGAATACAAAGAGGAAATCGATCGTCTATTGCAATACTTTAGCCGCCTCCCCCACTCGGCCAGAAATGTTATTTTGCAGCAGAGTATTAACCTGGCCGGCTTTATGGCGGAATACACCCGGGCACTGACTCAGAAAGACAAATAAATCCCATATCAATACGCATTTAATTACGATGCTTTTTGTATGTATACAATGTTTTACATTGGTGATTCAAGTTGTCTGCTTTGCTCGACATTAAACGTATAGGCTCACAGTTTCGCTAGATCTGTAGTGAACTTATGCAATTCTGTTAGATAATTTCCCGTTCTTTGACACTTTTTCCTGCAATTACAACTTGTTGTCTTTGTCTGAGAGGAAGGTTAGTTAGGGACATAATTAACAGATGGTGGCTAAATGCAAAGCTCAAAACCACACATTGCGGCGCGAGTTCGAGATGCCAGAGAGTGGAAAGAGATTTCGCAAGTTGCAATGGCAAAGCGCCTTGATATTGCAAGGCAAACGTACCTTGACCTTGAGTCGGGGAAAACCGAGCCAAGGATAACAACCCTGATGAAGATTGCGGAGATCACCGGGCGACCATTGACCTGGTTTATTGAAGAGGAGACGATCCCGCAGTCTATACATCGACACACTCAGAGCCAACAGTTGATCGAATTGTTAGACAAGGTGCCGGAGCCGCTGAAAACCAAGCTCATTGCCCACCAGATAGGCATGATAAGTAGCTATATCGAGCATTTGGATTCTGTGAAATAAGTCGTCGACACTGAGTAAAAAGCAGCCCGAAGGCTGCTATTTTAGTGAGTTACATATGGCGTTACTGCGCCAGGAAGAACTTATAGGCAGGGTTATCCGTTTCATCCTTCCACTGGTACCCCAGCTCACGGAGATGGCTGGTGAATGACAGCAAATCATGATCTTCCAGTTCGAACCCGCATAATACCCGGCCGTAGTCGGCACCATGGTTGCGGTAGTTGAACAAACTGATGTTCCAGTGTGTACCGAGCGTATTCAAAAACTTCAGCAGTGCTCCCGGGTATTCCGGAAACTCAAAGCTGTACAGCCGCTCTTTCAGTGGTTTCGACGGTCGGCCACCGATCATGTAACGGACATGCACCTTGGCCATTTCATCGTCAGACAAATCAACCACCGGATAGCCGCCCTTGCGCAGATCGTGAATGATGCTATCCAGCTCTTCCTGTCCCTGCAGCAAGCGGACACCGACAAAGACATTGGCCAGTGCATCGTCGTTGTAGCGGTAGTTAAACTCCGTCACTGCCCGTCCGCCGATAATATGGCAGAAGTCCAGAAACGCCCCCGGTCGCTCGGGGATCGTAACGGCCAGCAGGCCTTCACGTTTCTCACCCAGCTCACAACGCTCAGATACATAACGCAGGCCATGAAAGTTCAGGTTGGCCCCCGATAGAATGGCGGCCAGCTGCTGATCTTGCAGTTGGTGTTCTTCGGCATACTTTTTCAGCCCGGCCAGCGACAGAGCCCCGGATGGTTCGGCAATAGCACGGGTATCTTCGAAGATGTCTTTGACAGCCGAGCAGATCTCGTCACTGGTCACTGTGATCACATCATCGATATATTGCTGACAAAGGCGGAAGGTTTCTTCCCCAATCCGTTTTACCGCGACACCGTCGGCAAACATGCCGACCTGATCCAGCGTGACCGGCTCACCGGCATCAAGTGCCGCCTTGAGGCAGGCTGAGTCTTCTGCCTCAACGCCGATAACCTTGATTTCCGGCATCAGCTGCTTGAGCAGCACTGACACCCCAGCAGCCAGGCCACCGCCACCCACCGGCACAAAGACATAGTTGAGATGGCCGTTTTGCTGGACCAGCTCAATGCCTATCGTGCCCTGTCCGGCAATAACTGCTGGGTGATCGAACGGCGGAATGAAGGTATAGCTATGCTGGGCTGCCAGTGCCTCGGCATGGGCCTTGGCCTCGTCGAAGTTGCCGCCGTGCAGGACGACCTTGCCGCCAAAGCTTCTGACCGCATCCACCTTGATATCCGGTGTGGTACGCGGCATGACGATAGTGGTACTGACCCCGAGCTGCTTGCCCGACAACGCCAGCCCCTGGGCGTGGTTGCCCGCCGAGGCGGCAATGACCCCGGCCTGACGCTGTGCCTCGGTAAGCTGGGCCATCATGGTATAGGCACCGCGCAACTTGAACGAGTGGACCGGCTGGCGGTCCTCCCGCTTAAGCTGAACGCTGTTGCCCAGCCTTGCGGCCAGGCGGCTCATGGTCTGCAACGGGGTGACTTGTGCCACCTCGTAGACCGGTGCCCGAAGAATATCGCGAAGGTAGTCGGCTCCGCTTGGTAGCGCTACATCCCCGGCCTGTTTCACTTCGCTCATCATTCTATCCTTCCAGCTTGGTTTTATCTCGGACAGCCCCTTTGTCGGCGCTGGTGGCAAGCAGTGCATAGGCGCGTAGCGCGTAAGACACTTCGCGCTGACGGTCAGCCGGTTGCCAGCCCTGTTGATCGTTCGCTGCACGGCGCTGAGCCAGCTCCTGTTCCTCGACCACAAGCTCGATACTGCGGTTTGGAATGTCGATATCGATGATATCGCCGTCTTTTATCAGGCCAATGGTCCCGCCGCTTGCCGCTTCTGGAGAGACGTGACCGATTGACAGGCCACTGGTGCCGCCAGAAAAACGGCCGTCAGTGATCAGGGCGCACTCTTTGCCCAGACCCATGGATTTGAGGTAGGTGGTCGGATACAGCATTTCCTGCATGCCCGGTCCGCCTTTGGGTCCCTCATAGCGGATAACAACCACATCACCCGCTTTCACCTTACCGCCGAGGATCCCCTCGACCGCGGTATCCTGGCTTTCGAAGACTACTGCCGGGCCGCGGAAGGTCAGGCAGCTTTCGTCAACACCGGCGGTTTTGACGATACAGCCGTCAACGGCCATGTTGCCTGATAGCACTGCCAATCCGCCGTCCTGGCTGAAGGCGTGTTCTTTGCTGCGGATACAGCCGTTCTCACGGTCGTCATCGACGCTGTCCCAGCGGCAGTCTTGCGAGAACGCCTTGGTGGTACGGATACCGGCAGGGCCGGCACGATAAAAATCTTTGACTTCCGGCGACTCCGTTACGGCTATATCAAAATGGGCCAGTGAGTCGGCGAAGGTTTGCCCTAGTACGTTATAGCAGTCGCTGTGCAGTAGGCCTGCTCGGTTGAGCTCGCCCAGGATACCGTAGACGCCGCCGGCACGGTGAACGTCTTCCATATGGTATTGCTGGGTTGACGGTGCGACCTTGCACAGATGCGGTACCAGACGCGACATCCGGTCGATGTCTTCCATGGTAAAGTCGACCTCGCCTTCCTGCGCGGCTGCCAGCAGGTGCAATACCGTATTGGTCGAGCCGCCCATGGCGATATCCAGTGCCATGGCATTCTCGAAGGCTTTCTTGGTGGCAATGCTGCGCGGCAGCGCGCTGGCATCATCCTTCTCGTAGTAGCGGCGGGTCAGATCGACGATGCGTTTACCGGCATTGGTGAATAGTTGTTCGCGGTCGGCATGGGTGGCCAGCATTGAGCCGTTGCCCGGCTGGCTTAAACCAAGTGCTTCAGTGAGGCAGTTCATCGAGTTGGCGGTGAACATGCCCGAGCAGGAGCCACAGGTCGGACAGGCCGAGCGCTCGATTTGTTCGCTCTGCTCGTCGGACACCGTCGGATCGGCACCCTGGATCATCGCGTCGACCAGATCGAGTTTGAGGATCTGATCAGACAGCTTGGTCTTACCTGCTTCCATCGGCCCGCCCGACACAAAGATCACCGGAATATTGATCCGCAGCGCGGCCATCAGCATTCCCGGGGTGATTTTGTCGCAGTTGGAGATACACACCATCGCATCGGCGCAGTGGGCGTTGACCATGTATTCGACTGAGTCGGCGATCAGCTCGCGTGATGGCAGGGAGTACAGCATGCCGCCGTGACCCATCGCGATACCGTCATCGACGGCGATGGTGTTAAATTCTTTGGCGATCCCACCGGCTTTTTCGATCTCGCCGGCTACTAGTTGTCCCATGTCTTTGAGGTGGACGTGACCCGGCACAAACTGGGTAAACGAGTTCACCACCGCGATTATGGGTTTACCAAAATCCTCATCTTTTACACCGGTTGCACGCCATAGAGCGCGGGCGCCGGCCATATTGCGGCCGTGGGTCGTGGTGGCTGAACGGTACTTAGGCATAACTACAAATTCCTTTTTCTAGCCGCCCGGAGGAAGGACCGGGCAGCTATGTGAGTTAACTTATTTATCTGCTGATTCTGGGTAGACCGGATCCAACCAGCCCCATTTGTCTTCGGTCTGGCCATTGAACAGGCCAAAGAAGGTCGACTGGATTTTTTCGGTCACCGGACCGCGTCGTCCTTCACCGACGGTGATCTGGTCAACGCTGCGCACCGGTACGATTTCAGCAGCGGTACCTGTCATAAACACCTCATCGGCCAGATACAGTGCCTCGCGGGCGATATTTTCTTCGCGGATCTCGTAGCCGAGCTCTTTGGCCAGCGTCATTATCGAGTCACGGGTGATTCCCGGCAAAATGGCACTGGTTGCCGGTGGCGTAGAAATCACCCCGTTGCGAACTACAAAGATATTCTCGCCGGCCCCTTCAGACAGGTAACCGTCAACGCTCAGAGCGATACCCTCGGCATAACCGTGGCGTCGTGCCTCGCCGCCGACCAGCAATGAAGACAGGTAGTTACCCCCGGCCTTGGCCGCGGTTGGGATGGTGTTTGGCGCGGCACGGTTCCAGCTGGAAATCATGGCATCGACGCCGTTGGCCAGGGCATCTTCACCCAGATAGGTGCCCCATGAGAATGCGGCGATGATCAAGTCCATCTCGGTTTCCGGTGGCGGGCAGACACCAAGGCCGACATTCGGCACGTAACCGAGTGGGCGAATATAGGCCGACGTCAGCTTGTTCTCGCGCAGGGTCTGGCGGCAGGCTGCCATCAGCTCGTCGACGGAATAGGGAATAGGAAAACGGTAAATCTTCGCCGAATCCTTCAGGCGTTGCATGTGTTCCTGGTGGCGAAATACGACTGGGCCGCTTGGCGTATCGTAGCAGCGGATCCCTTCAAAAACAGAGGTCCCATAATGCATTGCGTGGGTGAGTACGTGTACCTTGGCATCTTGCCACGGAACGAGCTCACCATTGAACCAAATATAATCTGCTGTGTTTGCCATCTTGTATCCTTCCTTATGCGCTAATCACGCTGATCCAATATTGTTGTCTTGACAGTGCGGATATCCCATAGCTTTTCTATTTGGTTGATAAGCGTGCTGATGGGCCGGTCACTGTCTACGATTATTTCTACACTGGCTATCTTACTTTCATGGTTTTGTGTCGCCATAACTTGCTTGATGATAAAGCCACGGTGACGAATGACGCGAAGGACGCGCTCTAATAATACTGGCTTATCATCCGCTTTGATGTCGAGTAAATATCTATCCATTAAGTATTCTCCAGCATATCTTGGTTTGCAGCGCCGGGCGGAACGAGAGGCCACACATTTTCTTCTTCGGAGATCAGAACGTGAAGCAGGTATGACGTTTCACTCTCCAGCATTTCTTTCAAAGCCGGTTCGACCTCGGCTTTGGTGGTAATGGTTTTGCCCGGAATACCAAATGCACTGGCCAGGGTGACGAAGTCCGGGTTGTCATCGAGGATGGTTTCGCTGTGGCGGCCGTCAAAGAATAGTGACTGCCACTGTCGAACCATGCCCAGGCGCTGGTTGTTGATCAGAACCATCTTGACGGGAATTTGCCTGCGCTTGAGAGTGCCGAGCTCCTGGACGTTCATCATGAAGGAGCCGTCGCCCGAGATCAGGATCGACTCGTCGTCCGGTCTGGCTACTTTGGCGCCCATGGCTGCGGGCAGGCCGAAGCCCATAGTCCCCAGTCCGGCCGAGGTAATGTAGTTTTGCGGCTCGCGAGGCTGGACGTGCTGCGCTGCCCACATCTGGTGCTGGCCGACATCGGTCGAGACCATCGCACTGTCGGGCATCATGTCCGATAGCTGCTTTAACAGCAGCGGTGCGTAGATGAGATCACCGGGATGGTTATAGCGCCACTTGAATTCGGAACGCAGGCTCTCACTGCGCTCTACCCAAGGCGTAATATCCTGGGAGAGCTCTAGCTGCGGCAGGATCACATTGATATCGCCTCGAAGCGGAGCATGGGCGTGACGTAGCTTGCTAAACTCGGCCGCATCGATATCCAGGTGAATGACCTTGGCGTGGGGAGCAAAGGTATCCAGCTTGCCTGTCACCCGATCGTCAAAGCGGGCACCGACTACGATTAGCAGATCCGACTCCTGTACTACCAGGTTGGCGGCTTTGGTGCCGTGCATACCAAGCATGCCCAGGTAGTGAGGATCGTGGCGCTCGATGGTGCCGAGCCCTTTCAGCGTACTTACCGAAGGCATCGGATTCATCTTCAGGAAAGTGCGAATGGTCTGGGTCGCCTTGGCCAGCTGTACCCCGCCGCCGACATAGAGCACCGGGCGCTGGCTTTGCGACAAAATGCGTTGGGCATTGGCGAGGCACTCATTGGAGGCTACCGGGATGGCCGGTGGCGTAAAGGGCGGTAGGGTTTCTACCGGTGCCTGGGCGAGCTGGACATCTTTGGCGATATCGACAATGACCGGACCGGGGCGGCCGCTTTTGGCGACTTCGAAAGCCTCGGCCAGCGTCGGAGCAAGCTCGTGGATATCGGTAACCAGGTAGCTGTGCTTAGTACAGGACAGTGACATGCCGATGACATCCATTTCCTGGAACGCATCGGTGCCTATGTGTGAGCTGGCTACCTGTCCGGTGATGGCCACCAGCGGGATGGAGTCAAGAAAGGCATCCGCCAGGCCGGTGACCAGGTTGGTCGCCCCCGGGCCGGAGGTGGCCATGCAGACGGCGACATCCTGGGTGGCTCTGGCCATGCCGATAGCTGCCATGGCGGCACCTTGCTCGTGACGGCAGAGGATGTGCTCGACCCCGCCGTCGTAGAGCGCGTCATAGATGGGCATGATAGCCCCGCCCGGATATCCGAAGACCGTGGATATCCCCTGCTGCTGCAGCGCATTAACAACTAACTCTGCTCCCGTCATCGCTGCTCCCCTTTTCCTTGCTCGTGTGTTGCTGAAAGCTGTATTGGTGGTATTTCCAGCATAATTACATCCAATGTCTAAAAAAAAGCCCCCGGACCGTTCGGTGCGGGGGCTTTCTGCGTTTGTTGTGTTTGTTGCTACTTTACGCCTGCCAGCCCCTCTCGCGGTGAAATAATCACCACGATGACGATGAGAATGAGTGCGATAGCGTTGGCGTTAAATGGCATCTACTGTCTGTCCAGTTTTATTGTTTATTTGTTGCTCTTTCTAAGTGGTAACACAGACATCTGTCGCATGACAAGTAAAAAGTGAAAATTAATTAGCAATCTTTGTGCATAAATAGGCTATTTGTGAAACGGAATTACTGATTTTTATTAACTTAAGTGGGTGATATTTCACCGGGGAATAGATCATGACTCTTGCGATTGTTCATAGCCGCGCCTGCGTCGGTGTTGATGCACCGCCAGTAACGGTTGAAGTGCATATCAGTAACGGGATGCCGGCACTGACTTTGGTCGGGTTGCCGGAAACGACAGTCAAGGAAGCCCGAGACCGGGTCCGTAGTGCGATTGTGAATGCCAATTTCGAGTTTCCCTCCCGGCGTATTACGGTGAATCTGGCACCGGCCGATCTGCCTAAGGAAGGCGGGCGTTTTGACTTGCCGATAGCCTTGGGGATCTTGGCCGCTTCTGAGCAAATACCGGCAGATAGCCTACAAAGTTATGAGTTTTTAGGCGAGTTGGCGCTTTCTGGCGAGCTGCGTCATGTCAAGGGAACCTTGCCCGCGGCGCTGGCGGCAAAGCAGGCTGGCCGTTGCCTGGTGGTGCCCGACAGCAACGGGGAGCAGGTAGCCCTGGTGGGTAAAGATATTCATAAATCGGCACCGGATCTGCTGGCCGTCTGCGGGCAGTTATGCGGGCAGCACCAGCTGGAACTGCGCGTTCGCAGCGAGGCGAAAAATGCGCCAGCGCCGATCTCTTCCGGCCGTGACATGCAAGATATCATCGGCCAGCAACAGGGCAAGCGGGCGCTGGAGATTGCTGCCGCCGGAGGCCATAATCTGCTGTTTCTCGGTCCTCCCGGTACCGGCAAAACGATGCTGGCTTCTCGGCTGTGTGACTTGCTGCCGGAGATGACGGTCGATGAGGCGCTGGAAACTGCGGCGGTGGCATCGCTGACCCAGCAGGCATTGCATGAGGGTAACTGGCGCACCCGGCCGTTTCGGACTCCGCACCATTCCAGCTCGATGGCTGCGCTGGTCGGTGGCGGCTCGGTGCCGAGGCCGGGTGAAATCTCTCTGGCCCATAACGGGATCTTGTTCTTGGATGAGATGTCTTTATATGCAAGAAAATTTTGAGTTAGATGTGCGTGAGTGAGTGACTAAGTCAGTCCTGTACTGCTATTGCTGCAATATCCCCAAAAAAAGAACCATTACAAATAAAGGATTTTTGTAAAAAAAACAATTTTACCTACCGACTTCACAGTAAACATTGATTTTTGGTATCTAAAATTCTTTACACTTTTAGGGAGATATAGAAGAAGTATAATGTCCCTCCCTAATATGTTGCTTAAGGATTCATTATGGATTTTGTAAGTGGTGCTCTACTTGGCGGCGCGTTGTATGACTTGGTATCTTCGCCAATAAAGCTCACAGCTGGTTATATCAAAGCAGGATTAGAGAATGTCGTTAATATTGAAGACAGGGTTGCTGGAGTCATAGCTGAAGAGTTATCTAAACAAGAATATAAGAATGCTGGTTCAAAAGAAGAGTTAACGGCTCTGATCGAGTCATCTAGAGTTCTTCAAGAAGTAATCACTCAATTGAACGATAAACCACAGACCGTTATCAATATTAACGCACATGGCAGCGGTGATGCGTTCTACGGTGATAAAGTTATGGGTGATAAAATCAACGGTGATAAAGTGATGGAGCATAAGAGCGACGCCGGCGATAATTAACCCCAGTATTTCACGCACAAGCCTACCCCAGCCCCTTGGCTGGGGCAATTATAAAGCCTTCTTATAGCGTCTTACTAGTACAGTCAGAACCGCAGAAAAAGAGTATGCTCCACGAGGTATCAATGAACACCTATAACATAACCAGTCACGGTAATGGTGATGCATTTGGCGGCGATAAGATCGTCAATGCAGATGTATTCATACAAACTCTTCAGATGCAAATCACCGATACGGTTACACTGAACACAATTAGTCGCCCTCTCGTCGAAGCTCTCCAAGACTTTCGGGAAAACAAGAAAACCAGTGCACTGGCTAGACTTAGCCTACTAAGTGAACTTAAAGTTTTAGACGATGAAGCGCTACTTGCAATCGCCTCTCTTAGAATATTATTGAGTGAAGATACTCAAAGAGAAGACGAGCGGCTCGTTGAAGGTTACTCACAAAACCAAGAATTATCTTCATTTGCAAAAGAGCTCGCTGAAGCAGCGGTACTGAAGCTTATCGATATGAGAAATGGTGTTGATGCGGCTCAGAAGTACTTTCTATCGCGTCCTGAGCTGACAATTCCTCAATATGTGTTTTTACAGAGGTTAGCAACAAGAGACTATGTGTGCGGGCTTGTAGAACGCAAAGATGAGTTGTCTGATTTCATCTTAAGCGCTTTATTTGAGAAAACACTGGAGCTATCAATGATAGCCGAGTCCAATAGCATTCTCGAACAGTTACGGGCGTTAAAGCCCCTAGCAGATTTTAAGCGTGAAACGGTGATTTTAGAGTGCGTCAATGCAAACACTCTAATTAATAAGGACTATTATTGCCTTAGCTCCGATGAAAAGTCTAAATTTGACCATCTGCGAGACTCTCTCATTGAGTTGATTACGTCCAGTGAAGTGCCAGATTTTAAACTGTTGAATATCCTCACTCAGCTATTTTGCTTTACTCAATACTCCTGTTTCATTATTAGCGACTGTCTTTCCAGTAACAAAGAACATCTGGAAGCGAAGAACTATTTCGACAACGAAGAGTTACAGTCAATTCTTACACAAACAAAACTCAAGGAATTTGATGGCCTAAAAGTATTGGAGCCAGAAGAAATCGCACTAGAGTTAATAAACCAAACTAAGACGGATTTTTGCAACCTTCCTGCATGTAAGTTGTTATACGAAAGTGGCGACACCGACTTAATCATTGGTACTTTAGGTAGCTTGGCTGAGCAGGAGTCGATGAGTGCCAAAGCGAACCTTATGGCACTAGTTGCTATCAGTTGCCCTATTATTCCAGCACAAGAATTTCCCCACAGGCAAATAGAAGAAATAATAGAGAACACGTTTGCAAGCTCAAATTTAGCTGTTTCGTATGTTAACACCGTGGCACTCGAGTTGGCACTGCACGGGTATTCTGAACTGGCTGTACGACTCTATCAAGTTGCGTTTGGTGACCACCTTCCGTGGCTATCAGAACCTTATTTCTCATTTCTAAATATTCTGCACCAAGCTAGACAGTACAGTACCGTTAGCAAGCGCTTGGACACGTTGACTGAGGAAGAAAAGCAACGAGAAGAAGTGATGACACTGTACTCTCTGCTTGCAAACAAAGATAAAAACTATGAACTCGCCGCGTCGCTACTTCGTAAGAATATAGACCAATACCAAGATAAGGCTGAATTGGAGGCACATGAAAAACGAAATCTCGTCTATCTATGGGGGCAGTATTTAGAAACTGTTTTTCAAGAAAACCCTGAGAAAGCTCATGAACTAACGAATGAATTGCCACCAACAATTTTCGACGAGTACTTTGGTACTTATTCATGGCGTCTAATTTCCTACCATTCGCATCGAATTAAAGACGTTGCAGAAAAAATGATCGATTGGTTTTGTGCTGATCCGCATTCTAATGCCAAGTACTTCTTCAATATCATTATGAATGCGAACCAAAACTTTAACGAGCAAGATTGGCCTATGGATTCGGGTAAGTATCGAAGCGCATTTCATTTTAAAGAAAACTATCAATCACATATCAAGATAGCGGTGCCTAAGTTATTTGTTAAAAGCTGCCCCCAGTATTTGATAGAAACTGGGGGCGTAGTCGCTACCAAATTGGATGCAGCTAAAGTTGGGGATGCAATGCTACTACCTGTGAAGCTTTGCACGCTTGTTGATAAATTGCCTCCTATATTTGCTGTATATCACATCGCCTCAAAGATCATGGACAATGATGAAAATGAAGTGTTTCACATACTAAACTTGCCAGAGAATGCAACTGGCGAAGAGATAATG
>NZ_JAKRFQ010000049.1 GCF_022347985.1 Photobacterium sp. OFAV2-7 | reverse complement strand
CGCCGATGGTTGATAACCATCGGCGCTTTTTTATTATTGGGTATTGTCAGCAGTCTAAGCTTAGTTGGCTGTGTCTTCTATCTGAGCATTGTCGACCACATGGTTTTCACCCAGGTCGTCCGGTAGGACCAGGTTTAGCAAGATAGCCACGATGCCGCACAAGCTGACGCCCTGCAGGCTGAACTCGCCGATGCCAAATGCCATACCACCAATACCGAAGACCAGCGTGACAGCGACAATCACCAGGTTGCGGGCTTTATGCAGGTCAACATTGTTTTTGATCAGCGTGTTCAGGCCGACTGTGGCAATGGAGCCGAAAAGCAGGATCATGATACCGCCCATAACAGGAACCGGAATGGTCTGTAGTGCTGCACCCAGCTTACCGACGAACGCGAGTACCAGAGCCGTTACTGCAGCCCAGGTCATAATCACAGGGTTAAATGCCTTGGTCAGCATTACCGCACCGGTTACTTCCGAGTATGTCGTATTTGGTGGAGCTCCAAACATGGAAGCGGCAATGGTCGCAACCCCATCACCAGCCATCGTGCGGTGCAGGCCTGGCTTTTTCAGGTAGTCCTTGCCGGTAACGTTGGAGATTGCCAGCATATCACCGACGTGCTCTACCGCCGGGGCGATAGCAACCGGGATCATAAAGAGAATTGCGTTGATATTGAACTCCGGGAAAGTGAAATTCGGCAGAGCCAGCCAGCTTGCCTGGGCAACCGGACTAAAGTCGACCACACCGAATCCAAGGCTTACACAGTAACCGGCGACAATGCCTCCCATGATTGGGATCAGCTTCAGGAAGCCTTTGGCAAACACGCTCAGTGCAATAGTGACCAGCAGAGAAATACTTGAAATCCACAGTGCCGCATTACCATCAATTAACTGGACCGCACCGTCTCCGGTTTTGCCCAAAGCCATGTTGACAGCTACTGGTGCCAGGCCTAGGCCGATGACCATAATCACAGGTCCAACAACAACAGGCGGAAGGAGTTTATGAATAATACCGACTCCGCGTGCTTTGATGACCGCACCCATGCAGACATAGATAACCCCTGCCATCATCAGGCCGCCCATCGTACCAGGAACGCCCCAGGTCTGGACGCCATACATAATAGGAGCAATAAAGGCAAAAGAGGAAGCAAGGAAGATAGGAACGGAACGTTTGGTGATGACTTGAAAGAGGAGGGTACCAATACCTGCGCCGAAGAGCGCAACACTAGGATCTAACCCCGTAAGCAACGGAACCAGAACCAACGCACCAAATGCAACGAAGAGCATCTGTGCACCTTGTAGTACCTGCATCATTTTACTTTTCCACCCTGTCTAAAAAAAAATCGCGCAATGCTAGCACGGGTGTAATCGTTTGCCTATCCACTTTTTGTTAAAATTATCATTTGCAAGAAAGTCTTGTTATTTTTGTGATCTTGGGTTGATTTTTTTGTAATGATTACATCTGGTGATGGTTGAAAGTACATTTATATAGTCCCTTTGTGCTGAGGCAACCCTTAAGTATGCGTTAGAACAGCAAAGGGAAAGCGGAAGCGATAGTCAATCCAATAAATATCAGATAGTCTGGGATTTTGTGGCAGTTGCAGTTGCCGATACTGGCTCGTTCATTTTATGATCGGGGAATAATTAAGTGATTAATGAGTTTTCTATGTTGCGTTTTGCTCTACTACTGTGTGCTTTATTGGCCTTGCCGCTTAAAGCTGCAACGGTAACCAATTTATATCAGGCAGAGGTGGCGTTGCCTGACACGGATAAACAGTCTGAAAAAAAAGCCCGTGAGGAAGCGCTGGAGCAGGTACTGATTAAAGTGTCGGGCCAGAGCACAATTACTCAGAATGAGATTATTCGCAAGGCACTGTCGAACAGCAGTCCGTATGTCAGTCAGTTTGGTTACGGTAGCCAGGACGGCCAGCAAACGCTGCAATTGACCTTTGATCAGTCCCAAATTCGTAACTTGTTAACTCAGGCCAATGCCACGCTATGGAGCGAGCAGCGTCCGAGTGTGCTCGTTTGGATGGTCAATGATGCGAACCGTAGCCGCGATATTATCTGGGATCAGTCCGGTAACAGCTTTGAGCCGCAACTGAAAAAAGCCGCGGATAACCGAGGCGTCCCGGTGATGATGCCGATCGGAGATTTTGAAGACGTGACGGCAATCAACATCCCGGACATCTGGGGCGGCTTTGTCCAGCCGATTGCCGATGCCAGTGCACGCTACCAGCCTGATGCCGTTCTGGTTGTTCGGGTACGTCAGCAGGCTGATCAGAGTGTTCAGCTGGGCTGGCAGCTGTTTGCCGACAAGCCAGAGTATCTGGTGTCATCGCAAGTTGCACCGGCAGAGGGCCGGGCGGCAGGCACATCAGCCGACGCGCTGACAGAGATGATGAATAAGGTTGCCGATCAGCTGGCAGGCAAATATGCCGTGCAGTTAGGCGGTGCCAGCGACGGCGAGTATGCGATTCAGGTTGCCAACATTCGGTCGACAGAAGATTTCTTTGCCCTTGAGCGTATGCTGACCAACCTGACTTCAGTAGCGTCGGTCAATGCCAGCAAGCTTAAAGGGGATACTGTGATCTTTGGTGTGAACCTGCTGAGTTCTGAAATGGCATTTCAGCGTGAGCTAAGCCAGGATCGTCGTTTGACCTCGCAGCCTGCCGATAACGGTTATACGGTTGCTGCTGAGTCTGAGGTAGGATTAGTTGAGACGACTGAGTCGCAAGGCGCTGTTGTTGGAGAAGGCGTTGTTGAGGAGAGTGTGGTTGAAGAAGTGCCGCTTAACACCGAGCCAACAGCTGATGTGCCCCAGGATCCACAGGCTGTTGATGTAACGGCAACCATGATGCCAACACTTAGCCGGGTAAATCAGTATTACTGGCAGCCATAAGGTGCGATAGGCGTATCACTTGATGTAGCGAGTTAACGAAATGCGGTGGGATTCCACCGCATTTTTGTTTGTGTAAGCTTTGTTTCTGAAGAGGCTATTTTTTATCGCCGTGGTTCTCTCTTTCTTCCTTCTCAACCTGCGACAGCTTCTTCAGCTTGATACCCAGTTCTCTGCCTCTATGACGGGCAAAAAGAATATTGGAAACGAATGCCCAGGAGGTGATCCCCAGCTCGACAAGTGCCAACAGGCGCTCACCGCCGTCGATCCAAAGTATGGTCAGGGCATGAAGGAAGTAGAGCATCAGGATGAAATTTGCCCATGCATGGGTGTAGGGCTTGCCCTCAAGGATCCCCTTTAGCGGGAACAGCATGGGTAATACCCACATGCCGGCCAGAACAAAGCTGTTCAGGTGCGGATGGGGGGAAAGAGTGCTTTGCCATATACCCACCCACAAAATGAGAGAGAGGTTGGCAATTAAGGCGGAATAGCGCAAATTCTGAGTCGATTTGCTCATTGCTGTCATACGGTTGTCCTTCACTTAGTCATGCAAGCTTGATTGCCGCCTCGGCAAGGCGCTTGCCCAGTGCCTGGGCAAGGGTCGATTCGTCGTTGTCCAGAACCTTCTGCTGGCCATGGCTGAGGTGCGAGGCTCCGTAAGGCGTTCCTCCCGAGCGGGTCGTATGCAGCAGTGGTTCAGAGTACGGGAGGCCGACAATCAGCATACCGTGATGCAACAACGGCAGCATCATTGACTGCAGCGTGGTCTCCTGGCCTCCATGCATGGATGAGGAGGAGGTAAAGACACAGCCCGGCTTACCTATCAAGGTACCGGAAAGCCAGTGGCTGCTGGTACTGTCGATAAAATGCTTCAATGGTGCAGCCATGTTGCCAAACCGAACCGGGCTGCCCATGGCCAGTCCCGAGCAGGCCTTGAGGTCATCCAAGGTTACAACAGGATCGCCCTTTGTCGGTGCGCCGACGAGTTCTCCCTGGCTATCAAGATCTGTCACCGTTCTCAAGATGGCCTCGCAACCGTCAACCTGCTCGATCCCACGGCCAATATGCCGTGCCAGCTGCTGGGTGCCTCCATGGCGGCTGTAGTAGAGCACCAGGATCTTATGCATTACAGAATGTCCAGCACTTGCTCTGGCGGGCGCCCCATCGCTGCTTTGTCGCCTTTGACGACAATCGGACGCTCGATAAGCTTCGGATTCTCGGCCATCGCTTCAAACAGTTGTTGTTCGGTAACACTCTCTTCGCCGAGGGCCAGCTCTTTGTAGATGGCTTCCTTGGTACGCATCATGTCGCGGGCCGAGCTATAGCCCAGCTGGCTTAGCAGGACTTTAAGCTGGTCGACACTCGGAGTTTGCTCAAGGTATTTGACCACGTCCGGGGTGATCCCGTTTTCTTCAAGCAGTGCCAGAGTCTGGCGGCTTTTCGAGCAGCGAGGGTTGTGATAGATAGTAACTGACATGGTTTCTCCCTATTGATATTTTGCCATTTGCTGTAGCCTGAGTGAGCTGTCAGGTTAGCAGAATGGAGAATTTATGTTGCAGTCCTATTGTAGAGGAACTGCAACCCGGAAGAAAAGCAAAGAGACTAACAGGATCAGAGATTTGCGATGCGAGCGCGGGCAAGGCGCAGCTGATCAATCCGTGCGTCGTAACGCGCCTGATCCAGCGAGTCAACTTCGACCAACTGGCTGGCCTGAATGTAATGCTGAATAGCCTTGTCCCATTGACCACGCAGTGCCATTAGCTCGGCACGAGAAGCCAGCTCGGCGTCACGACGACCGCTGTCGGCATAGGCCTGGGCCAACAGGTGCCAGCCGTTGGTGTCATCGGTATTGTCGTAGGTGTAGCGTGTCAGGATTGAAATGCTCTCGGTACTGCGGCCTGCCTTCTGAAGGGCATGGGCGAGATTGAGGCGAAGTACCTTATTGTTGGGGTTATCTTTCAGCGCTTTTTCGAGGCGCGTAATGGCTTGGTCGTATTTTTTTTCATAGAGATCAAGATCGGTCGCCGAATCGATATAGAAGCGGTTGCTTGGCTCAGCTGCCAACAGAGGATCCAGCAGCTCATGGGCCTGCTGGTATTTACCGGAATCGATATATACCAGCGCCTTGCCGTAATTGAGGGCTTTCTTCTGCTGTGCATTGGCTTTTTTCAGCTGACGGTTGAACCAGTCAAGAGCGGCTTCGCTATCGATCCCCGCATAGCGGGCGACAATTCGTGCCCGCGCATGCTGGTAGCGTTCGGAGGTACTGACTCGCTTGGCAGGGAACTGGTTGGCCCGGCTACGGGTATCCGAGATACGAGATTCAGGCAATGGGTGAGTCAGCAGCATCGCGGGTGGCGTGCTGGCATAGCGGTACTGATCAGCCAGACGGCCAAAGAAGCGGGGCATGGCCTGGACGTTAAAGCCAGACTTCGCCAGGGTAGCAATACCTATACGGTCGGCTTCTTTTTCGTTGCTGCGGGTATAGTTGATCTGCCCCTGGGCTGATGCTGCCGTCGTGGCATGTATGGCGGCGATCCCGGCTTCGGGTGAGGCGATAGCCAGCATCAGGGAACCTATGAGCGCGGCCATGGTGGCCGGCGACTTCTTGGCCTGATCTTCCATGCTTCGTGCAAGGTGGCGTTGGGTAATATGGGCGATTTCGTGGGCGACGACCGAGGCAAGCTCACTTTCAGATTGAGCATGTAAGAACAGACCGCTATGGATAGCGACATGACCGCCAAAGAAAGCAAAGGCGTTGATCTCACGATTCTGGATCATGAAAAAGTTAAACGGTGTGCGCACGTCATTGGCATTGGCGACCAGGCGATGGCCGAGATCCTGGATGTATTCCGATAGCAACGGGTCGCTGATCACCGGCATGCTGGCACGCAGCATCCGCATATAAGCGTCACCGTATTCCATTTCTTTCTCGATGGTCAGCGTAGAGGCTGCCGTGGTTCCAATTTCCGGCAGCGCATTAAAGTTTTCGGCCTGAGCAGTAAAGCTCGAGCTCAGCAGGGCGCTGACTAAGAGATAGGTTGGAGCTTTGGCAAATCGAAACATGTTAATAATACAACCGCCTTTGTGAAAATAGGTTCCTTTCCTGTTTGGCCGATAACTTGTAACTATCAAAATAGCTAAATTATTCCTGAACAGGTATAACTTACAAAGAATATGACAACGAAAGCTGCAACAGGTTTCTTTTTTGTCGCACCGATGTCATTTACAATACTCCGATGGATAATAACTGTCAGCATACCGGAATGGAAACCCCATCGCTCAATTTGACTTCAGAACGTTGCCCTATGGCACTTTTATTGGCTAAGCGAGCAACCAAGGAGCTCTGTTGCGGGCAGCGCCTGAAAATTCATATTTCTGATCAGGGTGCCAGACAAGATATTCCCCGTTACCTGTTAAACCACGGGTTTGACATTGAACAGCAGGCTGCTTGTCCGCAAGAGCTTGTAATTATCGTGACCAAAAGGCAGTAAAGATTTTATGCTGGACATGCTAAACCGCTGGTATAAGCGGAGATTTTCAGACCCCCATGCCGTGAGCCTCGTTGCCATCCTGTTAGCTGGCTTTTTGACCATATACTTTTTTGGCAACCTGATCGCCCCTCTGCTGGTGGCTATAGTCCTGGCATATTTACTGGAGTGGCCCGTTATGCGGCTGACCCGGTTAGGGCTGCCTCGCTCAATCGCTGTGATGGTGGTATTGCTGCTCTTTGTTGGGTTGATGGTAATGGCTGTCTTCGGCCTGGTGCCGACGATCTGGCATCAGGTCGGCAATCTGATTGCCGACGTGCCGAACATGTTCAATGGCCTGCAGCAGTATGTCTCCAGCCTGCCTGAGCGTTACCCTGATTTTGTTCAGCCGCATCAGGTTGGCACCTTTATGAACACCCTGCGTGAGAACGTACTTGGTATGGGCGAGAGCGTGCTCAAGAGCTCCCTGTCTTCCCTGGTGAGCCTGGCCACCCTGGCTGTGTACTTGATCTTGGTACCCCTGCTGGTTTTCTTCTTGCTGAAAGATAAAGAAGAAATGCTGGAAACCATGAGCGGCCTGTTGCCGAAGAACCGTCGTCTGGCCAGCAAGGTGGGCGTCGAGATGAACCAGCAGATCTCGAACTATATTCGCGGCAAGGTGACCGAAATATTCATTGTCGGTATTGTCAGCTATATCACTTTTGCGATCATGGATTTGCGTTATGCCGTGCTGTTGGGCGTACTGGTGGGCTTCTCAGTACTGATCCCGTATATCGGAGCAGCAGCCGTGACCTTGCCGGTTGCGATGGTCGGTCTGTTCCAGTGGGGGATCAGTCCGGACTTCTGGTGGCTGTTGGTGGCGTATGGCATTATCCAGGCACTCGACGGCAACGTTCTGGTACCAATCCTGTTCTCAGAAGCAGTCAACTTGCATCCGGTTGCCATCATTGTTGCCGTACTAGTATTTGGCGGCCTGTGGGGGTTCTGGGGCGTTTTCTTTGCGATTCCGTTGGCCACTCTGGTCAAGGCTGTGTGGAACGCTCTGCCGTCGACTAGCCTCGAGGATGAGGAAATCACAGAGTAGCCCAGCCCATTGTTTACAATTGCGTGTTAAAAAAGCCAGTCGCTTAGCGACTGGCTTTTTTTGTCTATAGCGTCAATTACTTAATCCCGAGACCGCATTAGTCTGTTGCTATGTCGTGCAGCCTGGGCGAGTGGTTGTTATGGCACGGAAGAACTGTTGTTCTTTTCGCTGTTCTCGTTCATTGGGCGAATCGTTGCGATAGTTCCTATTTGGCGGCACTGAGGCTGCCGGGCAGGTTTGCCGCAACGGTTGCAGCCGTCACAACGCCCTTTGTTTTTCCACAGTCTGATATAGAGGTAAAACAGTGCGGCGATGATAACAAGACCGACGATAGCAAGATCGGTCCACCCCGAAGAGGCGGCGAGATCTGGCAATACCGGTGTTGTGGGCGCTGTGTTTGTCGTCATTAGATCACTCCATGGCTATCTTGTGGCGTTGCGGGAATGGCCGGTTTTTGCTTGCGCCGAAAGGCCGGGTACAGCCCGACCACTAGCAACAGGGCAAGGCCGCTAAAGTAGACGCTACTCATCATGGTGATACCGGAAATGCCCAGCGCTATACCCAGGCTATAGGTGGTACTGGACACGCCGAGCCCTAATGCCGTCGGGAACAACAGAGCCAGCAACATCCAGCGGTATTGTCCGGTCTGAACACGAACCATAATCATAGTGGCTAGGCATGGCGGGTACAGGGCAAAGAACAGGATCATCGAAACGGCAGTCAGCGATGTCAGATTATTGTCCTGATCGCCCATACGTTCCTCTAGCGTGGTGTTTTGATCATCCTCTTGCTGGAACAGTACTCCTAGCGTGGCCACGCTGCTCTCCCGGGCTGCAAAAGAGGACAGTAGGGCAACATTTATCTTCCAGTCGAAACCTGCGAAGCGGGTGACAGGCTCCAGAGAGCGGCCGATAGAGCCCAGCAAAGAGTGGCTCAGGCGTTCTTCCTTGATTTCACGGCGAATCGATTTGCGCGCGCTGGCCAGTTTGCGCAGTGCACGGTTGGCTTTTTTCGCTTTCTTGTCGTCTTTGGGGGCTTTGACAAACGGGTAAAATTCCGGGTTGCGCTGTTTGAATGTCTCGTTCACAGCTTTTGAAGCTGCCGCCCCTTTGGCATTGAGCTTGGCTCGCTTGAAGTCATTGTAGTAATTCATCAGCGAAACCAGTTGCTCTCCCTGGGCCAGTTCAAGGTAAGGGTTGTTGTCCATCGCCTTGTTAAAGCGGCTGATGGCTTGCTCGGAGCGCTGTTGATAGAAGTCGCTCCGGTCTTCCGGCAGGCCAGGGTATTGAAGCAGGGTGAAGATCACGACCGATACGGCAACAACAATGGTGCCGACCTTCTTGATATAGATCCAGGTTCGCTCGACCGAGCGGGTCAGTACGGCCCGGACAGTCGGCAAATTGTAGCGAGGCAGCTCGATAACAAACGGGGCGCTCTCTTCACCGCGCAGCACGGTGACAGAAAGCAGTTTGGCTACCAGCAATGCCGCAATGATGGTCATGGTCGAGATGTAGAACATCATCAATGCTTTTTCTTGCTCGAAGAAAATGCCGACCAGCAGGGCATACAGCGGGACTTTTGCCAGGCAGTTCATAAATGGCACTGTCAGGATGGTTGCCATTCTTGCCCGGTGATCCGGAATGCCCTTAGTCGCCATGATACCCGGTACGGCACAGCCACCGGCGAAAACACCACTTAGGATCAGCGGTAGCGTACTCTGACCATGGAGACCGAAACGGTGCAGGATCTTGTCGACGACAAAGGCAATACGAGCCATATAGCCGGAATCTTCCAGGATCGCGATCAGGGCGAACAGAATGATAAAGATAGGCACATAGTTCAGTAGCGTATTGGCCGAGTCGACGATCCATAGGCCCAGTGAGCGGGTATAGGGATCAAACAGGAACCCGGCTTCAGGCAACAGGGCGGCTACCCACTCCCTCATGGCGGCAAGATACGGCCAGGTATAATTGGTCAGCTCGTAACCCTGCACGATCGCCAGCTGGTAGATCAGAAATACCGTCATGATCAGAAATCCGGGTGCCAGGAAGCGGTTGAGCACCAGCTTGTCAATCTTCTGGGACAGAGTCGGTCCCTGATTTGGGGTGACGGTAACCGTCGCCATGATCAGCGACTGGACAAATGCTTCCCGCTGGGCGGCGATATAGTCATTGATGCTGGTGTTGTGCTGCTGTTCGAACCGAGTACGCAGCTCGACAAGGAGATTTTGCAGCGTGAGCAGCTGTTCGTTAGGTACCCGGGCGGCGAGCCTGCCGATAAGTTGGGCATCATTTTCCAGCAGTTTTAGCTTTAACCAACGGTATGGTAACTGGACGATTTGAGCGGTCAGCGGGGCAAGGGCACTATCTAGCTCGGCCATCGCGGCGGTTAATGCCGGGTAGTAGGGCTGGCTTTCGTGTCTGGTGTTGTCTGCATTCCCGATGGCTCCAGCGTCAGGGGGGACCTTGGATACCGTGTGAGCCTGAATGAGCTCACACAGCTCCGAGCGCCCTTCACCTTTTCGCCCGACGGTCGTCACGACCGGAACGGCAAGGCGCTGGCTCAGGGTGTCCGTATCTATTTTGATCCCTTCCCGCTTAGCCACATCCATCATGTTCAGGGCAAGGATGGTTGGGCATTCCATTTCAAGTAGCTGAACGGTGAGATGTAGCGATCGCTTCAGGTTGGCTGCATCGACCACGTTGATCACCAGATCCGGGTTTTCGTCACAGAGAAAGTCCCGCGCCACCCGCTCCTCGAGAGAGAATGACGACAAGCTGTAGGTACCGGGCAAATCAACCGCCTGATAGGACTGATTATTATGGCTGAAGTAGCCGTACTTCTTGTCGACGGTGACACCGGGATAGTTCGCTATGTGCTGCCTGGCACCGGTAAGCAGGTTGAACAGGGTTGATTTACCGGCATTTTGCTGGCCGGACAGAGCAACCAGCGGAGTTCTGTTTGTCATTGTTTGGTTCCTTGTTCCGGCATTACACCGTTTCTATCGGAGTGGCCGAGGTGACTTCAATACCTGCCGCTTCCGCACGGCGCAGAGAGACGTGGGTGTTGTCTATTTTGATCTCTATGGGATCGCCTAGAGGAGCACTTCTGACCATGGTGACTTGGGCCTGCGGCATGATGCCTAAATCCATCAGGCGTTGTCTTATCACTCCCGTTGCGTGATGACGGAGAACAACAACGGTCTGATTCGGTAGGGTATCGTTCAATGTCATAAATGCTGCCCGCAAATTGTTGAAAAGGAATAATTTTTCCAAAATTGATCGTGAATATTATTTATATAAATCAATAACTTTCAAGCCAAATGAGAATAGTTATCACTGTTTTTGATTTAGCTCAATAAAAGTGTCAATAAGAAAGATTCTTATTTCGGTTACTGGTATCTTTTTGCTCGTATTCAATTCGCTGCTCATTTGCGTCGTATCTATAAATCGCAATAGGCATCGCTAACAATAAAGATCAGGTCATTACATGAATAGAAAACAACTATCGTTCGCGCTCATGTTATCCATGATGCCGATGGCAAGTATGGCGCATACTCCATTGTGTTCCTGCTACGACAATGGTGATGGCACAGTATTATGTGAGGGAGGCTTCTCCGACGGGTCTTCCGCTGCGGGTGTTGAGCTGGCTGTTGTCGATGCCAATGGTAACAAGCTGTTGGACGGTGCAATGAACGAGGACAGCGAGTTTGAGTTCGACAAGCCTGAAGGAGCCTACAAGGTACAGTTTAATGCTGGACCAGGTCACCTGGTTGAAATTTCAAGCGAAGATATTACCGAGTAATACGCAGTCATGGGGCTTGGCCTCTAAGTATCTATAGGAACAAATATAATGAAAAAGACACTTCTTACTTCACTTGGTGTTGCCGCTTTGGCTGTTTCTGGTGCGGCAAATGCTCACTTCCAGCTGGTGTACACGCCGGATGTGATTGTTGAAAAGCCAGTGAACCTGGATATGAAACTAGTGTTCGGCCACCCGATGGAAAACGGCCACGTGATGGACATGGATAAGCCGGAGCAGTTCTTTGTTCAGTTTAAAGACAAGCGTATTGATTTGATGGACAAGCTGAAGTCAATCAGCTGGACTGGCCCTGATAATAAGGCAAAAGCTTATCAGGCTGACTTCAAAGTGAAACGTAACGGTGACTACGTCTTCGCGGTTGTGCCGGCACCTTACTATGAAAAAGGTGAGGACATCTATATCCAGCAAATCACCAAGTCATATGTGAACAAGGGCGGTCTGCCAACTGGTTGGGAGCAGCCATTGGAGCTGGCTACCGAGATCGTTCCGCTGAATAAGCCATATCAGGTGTTTGCCGGTGGTACATTTACCGGTCAGCTTCTGAGCGAAGGCAAGCCAGCACCGGGTGTCGAGTGTGAGATTGAATACATCAACACAGATATCGACATGAAGGGTAATGCATTCGGTAAAGATAACTACCGTGAAGTACCGGAAACCGCTATTGTTGCGATCACAGACCAAGATGGTGAGTTTACTTTCGGTATTCCAAAAGCCGGTGTATGGGGCTTTGCATGTCTGGGTTCAGGCCCTGCAACAGAGCATAACGGCAAGGAGCTTTCTCAGGATGCGGTTATCTGGGTGAATGCTCAGGAGCTGTAATCCCATCCTTGCAGGCTTAATCGTCTTCTAGATTCAAGCTCCCCAGGGTTACCCTGAGGGAGCTTGTGTAATATCTTTTCTATCAGAGTCTTACGCGTTGTCGCTAAAGTAGTTAAGCACCACTTCGTGGTGATCTTTGGTCTTGAACTTATTGAAGACATGTTCAATGACACCGTCTTCGTTGATCAGAAAACTGATGCGGTGCAGGCCGTCATAAACCTTCCCCATGAATTTCTTCTCGCCCCAGACACCAAACTGATCTGCCACAGCGTGGTCTTCGTCAGATAGCAAGGTGAAGTTCAGGTTATCGCGCTCGATAAACTTCGGCAGTCGCTTAACCGGATCAATGCTGATACCCAGTACCACTACGTTCAGTGCGTCCAGCTCAGCCTTGCTGTCGCGCAAGCCGCAGGCCTGAACCGTACAGCCCGGGGTCATGGCCTTAGGATAAAAGTAAGCAAGCACTTTTTTGCCTTTGAAGTCTGCCAGACTGACAGGCTGGCTATCCTGGTTGAGCAGTGTGAAGGCTGGCGCAGGCGTACCGGCGGTCAAAGTCTTCATATATATTTTCCTTATTGATTGTGGCCGATGAATGTCACGTTGCCTGAGACGAGCAAGTCCTGGCAAAGCGCTTCATATTCTTCTTGTAAAGACATTAAGTTACAGCCTTCAGGCAAGTTGGTGCTGATCTGTAACTGAAAACGGTTCGGGCTGTCTCCCTCGCTGGCTTCATGGGTATGGGCACTTAACGAGGCAATATCGATCTCCCGGGTGGCGAAAAAATGGGTGAACTGTTCGATGATTCCCGGGGAGTCGTCGGCTTCGATATGGAAGTCAGCCGTGTAGGGGAAAAAGCGGTACTCGTGTTTGGTGGTACGTTTCATCACCGTCAACAGGTCATGTTCGTGCGCTTTGAGAGGCAGGGTCGACTCGACACGGGAAATCGCGTTGCCATTGCCGGCAACGAGCATGATAAGGGTAAACTCACTGCCGAAGATGGCAAGTCGGCTATCGACGATATTGCAGCCGCAGTGGGTGATCAGTCGGGTGACTTCATCTGAGATGCCCGGGCGGTCCGTACCAATAGCCGTGATTACTAGGTAATGTTCCATATTTATACACATCGTGTTTTGATTATCATATGCATGGTAGCACAGTCATTGTAAATCAAGCTATTTGAGGGCAGGGAGGGATCGGTCGCAAATTGGCGAAAGCCGCATACCCTAGAGTGATATTCTGCAAAAAGTGGAAAGCAG
>NZ_JAKRFQ010000486.1 GCF_022347985.1 Photobacterium sp. OFAV2-7 | reverse complement strand
TCTCACCGATTAGTGTCTTGCTAGATTCGCCAAAGGCTTTCACCAGCGGTGATACTTTGCGAGATTGCAGCAGTACAGCGAGCAGGGCAACGAACACCAGGATACCGCCCGGTAGATACAGTGGCTGAATCGCAGCACTGATCCCTGTTTCACCCAAGATGTCACCAAATGACAGGCTGACACTTTTCAGGAAGTTCTTGAAGTCAACACTTACACGGCTGGCAACCAGTACCACAGCCAGTAGAACATAAGGGGCCCAGGCAAGAGCCATGTTCATTGGTTTCTTCTCGTTTTCGGTCAGATCCATCTTCAGAGAGCCTAACCACTCAGTAGGCCACTTATCTTCGCTTTCAAAATCCCAGTGGTTCTTAGGAACAAGGAACTCTTTCTTGGCAGCGGCTACCACAATAGCCAGACCAACCAGACCACCGATCAGTGACGGGAACTCAGGACCAAGGAACACACCAGTTAGTGCATAAGGGATGGTGAACGCCAGGCCGGCAAAGATTGCGAATGGCAGGATTTCCAAGCCTTCTTTCCAGCTCTTGTTCTTACCGAAGAAGCGGGTCAGCATCATTGCCATCAGTACAGGCATTAACGTACCGACAGTCGCATGGATAAGTGCAACGTTAGTGGTGATTTGCTGAAGGTAGATATCCCAGGTTGAACCGTTTGCAATCAGAGTTTCGGAGATGTTGTGCGTATCCAGACCTTTGTTCACACCGACGATGATAGGTGTGCCGACAGCACCGAAAGATACCGGCGTAGACTGGATCATCATACCCATAACAACTGCGGCGAGCGCCGGGAAACCGATTGCAACCAAAAGAGGGGCAGCGATAGCAGCAGGTGTACCGAAACCAGAGGCACCTTCGATAAATGAACCGAAACACCAGGCGATGATGATTGCCTGTACACGCCTGTCGGTTGATATATCGGTAAAGCCACTTCTGATGGTGGCTATCGCCCCGGTGTGCTTAAGGGTGTTAAGCAGGAATATGGCACCGAAGACGATCCAGAGTACCGCGACGGTAATAGCGAGTCCTTGCAGGGTGGAAGCGAAAACCCGGTTGGCAGACATATCCCAGAAGAATATGGCGATGCCGACAGTGAGTAGAAAGGCCACAGGCATGGCGCGTTTTGCTGGCCAGTTAAGGCCGACCAGCAAAATCGCAGCGACCACTATGGGTGAAAAAGCGAGTAACGCAAGTAGGGTATCGTTCATGGTAGTACATCCTTCGTACAGGTGTTTCGTATTTGACCTAGTTCAGGTCTTGTTATGGATTGTAGGGTGTTTGTTAATGTGGTGTGACAATAACCCTTTATTTTTTTTTGATATAGGGAAATAATGAAAAAGATTAATTCCAAAAGTTGATAAATAATGGCAAAAACAGATGACCTGATCCTCTTTGCCCAGGTGGTGGAGTGTGGTTCGTTCAGCAAGGTGGCTGAACTAAATTCCCTTACAAACTCAGTGGTTAGCAAGCGAATCGCAAGGCTGGAGGAGGACCTTGGCGTCCAGCTTTTGTACCGTACAACCCGAAAGTTAACAGTTAGTGAAGCTGGTAAAGTTCTTTATCAAGGTGCTAAAAATGTGAAGCAGGCGGCAATCGAGGCGGTTGACGCGGTCAGCGGGTATGGCGAAAAAGTCAGCGGTCACGTCAAAATGTCAGTACCGACTATCTCCGGAGACCTCTTGTTAGCTGATGCAGTGGCTGAATTCTGTACACTGCATCCCGGCATGACCGTCGATATGTCGCTGAACAATCGTTTTGTTGACTTGGTGGAAGACGGTTACGATCTGGTGATCCGGACCGGTTACCTGGAAGATTCCAGCCTCATTGCCAGGCACATTCTTGATTCACAATGGGTCATTTGTGCGGCCCCTTCTTACATAGGGCGGTTAGGACGACCTATGGAGCCGGAAGATCTCGTCAATCATAACTGTCTTCAATACGCCTATCAGACAACGGGGGCGGCGGAGTGGCAGTTTATAGGTGAGCAAGGCAATTATATTTTGCACGTGAAAGGTAATTTCTCGACGGACAATGCTACAGCATTACGCAAGGCGGCATTAGGCGGCTACGGGATTGCCTATGTGCCGCGTTGCCTTGTCTATCATGACTTGCTTGAAGGCAAGCTTATTGATTTATTCCCGGATAAAGTGGGCAAGAAACTTGGGATCTATGCTGTCTATCCCTATACCCGCCAGCCATCTCAGAAAATAAAACTACTGATAGAGCATATCCGTAACCGTTATCTGTCGATGAGTCAGTTTTTTTAATGGTTCAGTCCTACTTAAACAAAACTTGGCTGTAGGTTTCTTGTGGCTGTTCTTGGTACCGGTCGGTAAAACACGCTTGCTGGCCGGAATCGCAATAGACTTTGTTGCTAAATGAATACCGG
Organism: Photobacterium sp. OFAV2-7; assembly: GCF_022347985.1. Lineage (GTDB taxonomy): Bacteria > Pseudomonadota > Gammaproteobacteria > Enterobacterales > Vibrionaceae > Photobacterium. Next base: position 1,451 of record NZ_JAKRFQ010000486.1, on the reverse strand, counting down.
CTGGTATCAAAGTTCTTCGCACCCACCTCATTAATCATATTCATCATCTTGTCTTGTGCAGCCTGTCCAAGGAACTCCTTGGTAAAGGCCATGGAAATACCGTAACGGTCGACGCAGAACCCTGCTCTTTGATCACATATGATCCCATGGTCAGGAGAGAATAGATGTTCGTCAAGCCTGGTGTTCGCGTGAGCAGAATGAACACAACAGAGTAAAGCGGTAGAAACAAGCAATTTCATGGTCACAAATGAGCTCCTCATATCAGTGTCCTCTAAGTCTAGGACTGTGCAATTTGAGGGTTGTTCAATATCAGAGAAAATGAGATTGACGGCAGTGGATATACTTTCAGAAGTTATTCATATAAAGGTTGAGTCATGAACTGGTATTTCCATGTCCTTAAAAATTATGCTGTCTTTAGGGGAAGAGCACGTAGGAAAGAGTATTGGTACTTTTTCCTGACCAATGTGGTTATTAGTATTGTACTGGCCTTTATTGATAATGCGATGGGGAACCCCGGGGCGGGAGAAGGAGCAGGTGCTTTAGGTACGGTATATTCGCTGGCCATTCTTATACCGAGTATTGCTGTGGGTGTGCGACGGCTACATGATACCGGTCGCAATGGCTGGTGGATGTTGCTTGGGCTGATCCCACTGGTGGGGGCTATAATTCTCATTTATTTCTTTGTGTTAGATAGCCAACCTGGTACTAATGAGTATGGGTTAAATCCCAAAGACATTGACTCTGATTCCGTTGGGCAATTTAAGGTGTGAGTCCCAGGTAGGTTTTTATGGCGTTAGTTCATTGGTCCTGCCTAAACTCCACATTGGCTGCCAGCTCTAAGATAGCACATTGGTCTTGGTAGAGATTTGAAGGTGGTAGGGCTGGAGTACTGAGCTTCGTGGCCAGTGCCTCTCGGCCGAAGTTGGTATGTGCTGTATTTATCCGCGGAAAAATAGAGTTGTCACCAAAATATCCAAGTCAATGCTAAATAAATGCTCTTCGTTTATGAAATCAATGCCGTTATCTGGCAATGAATGCCAGTGCCCATTAGTACGGGCGAGACCATTACTATTGATAATGATTAATGCTTTTAGCCGTGAGATTGTTTTTCTATAAGCAGGTGTTTTCTAACTAATAGAAGGAATGTTAGTCCTGCAATAAACAAAAAGAGAATAATGAATACCATAATAATTATGGCTATGAAGTATATAGAGTAAAGTAATCGATATTATTACTGGCAATAGTTGGAGATGACCAATATTGCGATGGTCCTTTACATTTTTTGTTAGTTCTTTTTTGTAGCTGGTTAGTCTTATTTTATACTCGTGAGCTGCATGGTTTATCATTTGATTAGTTTGAGTTAGCCAATCAGACGTTGAATGTAAGTCTATGTTAAGTTAAGGCATTAATTTGTTACCTGACTAATACTGTTTTTAAAACTTGATAGTAAA
>NZ_JAKRFQ010000485.1 GCF_022347985.1 Photobacterium sp. OFAV2-7 | reverse complement strand
CACCTTACTAAACCTCGCGGTACTTTTTACCCTGGGCTTTATCGTGGCTCAGCTATGGGCATGGCAACACCTGCTTGCGCTGAATTACAGTGTCGGGGGCAACCCGGCCAATAGCTTCTTCTACCTATTAACTGGCCTGCATGGACTGCATGTGCTGGGTGGGCTAATCGCCCTTGCAATAGCGGTTTACCACGCTATCCGCAGGCACAGTGACTCCCTTTATCCGTCACTGAGCCTCTGCACCCGGTATTGGCATTTTTTACTCTTTGTCTGGTTGTTTTTATTGGGGCTGTTGCGATTTACATAAGAGGTAAATACGTATGGCCGATTCTCCGTCAACATCGTCCGGTCAATGGGCTTCCATCGTTACGGACTACTCTGCGGATCAGGCTGTGTTCCGCATTTCATCCAACAAAGCCATGATGTGGCTGTTCCTGCTTAGCGATATCTTTGTCTTCGGCTGTTTTCTGACCGGCTATATGGCGGTCAGAATGACCACCACAACCCCATGGCCGATCCCCAGTGAAGTCTTTGCCCTGACCATCGGCGGTCAGTCAATCCCACTGATCCTGATAGCGATCATGACGTTCATTCTGATCACCAGCAGCGGCACTATGGCAATGGCCGTCAACGCCGGGTATCAACGAAAACGCCGCCTCACTGCACTGCTGATGGTGATCACTGCCCTATTCGGCCTCAGCTTTGTCGGCATGCAAGCCTTCGAGTGGACCAAGTTGATAGAGGACGGCGTACGCCCTTGGGGTAACGAAGCCGGTGCTGCTCAGTTCGGGGCAAGCTTTTTTATGATCACCGGTTTTCACGGCCTGCATGTCAGTATCGGCGTACTCTACCTGCTCATTGTGGCTGCAAAGGTATGGCGGGGAAACTATGAGCGTAGCGGAAACTACGAGATCGTCGAAATTGCCGGCCTGTACTGGCACTTCGTCGATCTTGTCTGGGTTTTCATCTTCGCCTTTTTCTACTTGTGGTAGGAGGATTTGAATATGAATACTGCACACTCTGGTTCGGCCGAGCATAAACAGCAACATCCAATCAGCCTGTACCTCAAAATATGGGGGCTATTATTTGTGCTCAGTACCCTGTCTTATATGGTCGACTACTACCATCTTGAGGGACTGCTGCGCTGGAGCCTAATTTTACTGTTTATGATTCTGAAGGCCGGCCTTATCGCCAGTGTATTTATGCACATGCTGTGGGAGCGGCTGGCACTGGTTTACACCATCTTCTTGCCACCACTGGTATTGCTGGTTCTTGTGATTCTGATGGCCAGCGAGGCTGACTATATTTTCCAATTGCGAGAAGTATTCTTTAACGAATAGTTGGCTGTAAAACCGGGAGACCTGCAGCCTCCCGGTTTATTTCATGTTCAGCGATTAGGGCTCAACATCGGACACATTACTACGGCAGCGTTCTCTTCATTTTCTCCCAACCATTCTGGGTTGCTATCAGCCAGTGCGGGGGGGCCTTGCCGGTTCCGGCAGGCTTTAGCTTGTCATGGGCCAGTGTCACATTGGCCAAAGTGATTTCCTGGCTCGGCTCTACATCAACCATTAATACATGCTTGCCAGATTTCAGCACCTGCTTGAAACGGCGGAACTGGTAGTGCAGCTCCTGAATGCCGAACAATCCACCCTCCCAGGTTATGAACCCCAACATGACAATGGCCAGCATAACGAAAGGTACCCAACCTACTGTTTCAGTAGCACCGGACAGAAAAGCAACAAGCAATACCACAACCGCTGCACAGACACCGACAACGGCACCAATCTCGGTCGAATGGATAATATCGTTACGCATAATAGACTTCACAGGGTGAAGATGGTGATGGCTGGCAACCTCGGTATCGTTATCGGTCAGAACATGGATTTGCGGCGGGCTGATACCACTCAACTCCAGTTCATATTCCACCAATTCCAGATCGTCTAAGTCATCGCTAATGTAAAAGACCCGCTTCATTATGGCCTCCCGGCACTGAATACCACACCGAACCCTTGTCTCATCCATTCAGAACGATGTCAGTGATTAGCAACAATAGAAATAACTATTCGTAGTTAAATTTTAATACACATTCAGCTCATTATTTGGGCTTACTGACATTTCTCTGACTTTAGCCTAACAATCCCCTAAACCGTGCCACTTAGACTTCCCACAACCAAAGACAAACTGACTTAATTTCCACCAATGAACAAATACTCACTCCTGAGCATGTTTCTGCTCATCCTATTTCTTGGCAGCTGCCAGCTCACCCATGTCGAAGGCGAAGTCGACGGCGTGAATATCAGGGCAACAACCAATGAAGCTAACAGCAACCACGGAAACGGCAGTTTCTGTCCGCCAGGACAAGCCAAAAAAGGCAACTGCTGATAGCTTCCCAGATTTATCAGGCATAACGAAAGACATCCAGCCCCTCAGGGTCAATATCTGGATTGCGGCCACTAACAATATCTGCCAGCATTTTTCCTGAGCCACATGCCATGGTCCACCCCAGCGTACCATGACCAGTATTGGTGAAAAGGTTGGCAAAAGGCGTCTTACCAATCACAGGCGTACCGTCCGGTGTCATTGGTCGCAAACCACTCCAGAACTCCGCTTGTTTAATATCTCCGCCTTCAGGAAACAGATCCTGAATGACCATCGAAATTGTCTCTTTCCGCTTTTTGGTCAGGCTGAAATCAAACCCTGCCAGCTCGGCAGTACCTGCTACCCGGATACGATCTTCAAACCGTGTCATCGCCACCTTATAGGTTTCATCCATCACGGTAGATAGTGGTGCTGCCGTTGAATCAGTCACAGGTAGGGTCAACGAATACCCTTTAACCGGATACACCGGAAGATCAATTCCAAGTGATCCCAGCAATGACGTGGAATAACTGCCCATTGCCACCACATAGGCATCAGCATGGAGATCACCGGCACTAGTGGTCACCGAGGTGATTTTGCCATTTGTGTGGTTCAGGCGTTCCACCGACGTATCAAACATGAATTTTACCCCAGCCTGCCTGGCAAGCTCTGTCAGTTGCTGACAGAACAAATAGCAATCGCCGGTCTCGTCATCCGGCAGGCGCAGCCCGCCAACCAGCTTGTCTTGTACCTTCGCCAACGCCGGTTCGGCCGCGATACAACCCTTCACGTCCAGCTCTTCATAACGAGTGCCGCTATCGGCCAGTACCTGAATATCTTTGGCGACCGCTTCTATCTGGGCTTCACTGCGAAACACCTGCAATGTCCCCTGCTGCCGGCCTTCGTACTGCAAGTCTTCCTGCCGACGGAGTTCCAACAGGCACTCACGGCTATAGTTAGCGACCCGCAGCATTCTGGCCTTGTTGATCTGGTATTTTTTCTGGTTGCAATTAGCCAGCATTTTCGTCGACCATAAATACAGTTCAGGTGATACCGACGGTTTGATTTTCAGCGGCGCATGTTTTTGTAACAGCCACTTCATCGCTTTTACCGGGATCCCCGGTGCCGCCCACGGTGAGGAGTAGCCGTACGAAATTTGTCCGGCATTGGCAAAACTAGTTTCTTCTGCGCTCTTTGGCTGCCTTTCGACCACAGTCACATCATGACCGGCCTGAGCCAGATACCACGCCGACGTTAAACCAATAACACCACTTCCCAATACAATCACTTCCATCTCACGACTCTCTAGTTTGCAGGCGACTTTATGAAACGGAGAATGCGTTATTTACATTTACATAACAATCGATAATATTTAACAGCAGTGTTTAATTTTACTAAAAGCAAACGGAAGAGCTTTGCATGCAACCAATCAAAAGCAGTACCCTGGCCGGTCTGGCAACCTTTGATATTGTGGCCCGCTTCGGTAGCTTCACCCAAGCCGCAG
>NZ_JAKRFQ010000484.1 GCF_022347985.1 Photobacterium sp. OFAV2-7 | reverse complement strand
AGGTTACAACCTTCCTCTTATTTTCTTTTCTTTCAATTTATGGGGGCCAGTCGGCCCCCCTTTTTTGCCCCTTTACCGGGCCAGTAGGCTCTAGTGACATCTGCCGAAAAAGAGCGGATGAATTTTCATTGCTTACACTTAGGATATTTCTATAACTATCTATATAGTAAGGAAAATATTATTGATCCGGGTATAGATACCCTTGGTAAATTGCTAAGGAGAGCAAGTGGTCGAGCAATCATATTCCTATTATCTTCGCCGGTTAGTGGTGCTGGGTGTGCCACTGATGTTGCAGAGCCTGTTGTTCAGTAGCTTAGGCTTTATTGATAACCTGATGGTGAGTCAGCTAGGCACTCAGGAAGTGGCCGCATCGGGTATTGGTGCTCGTGTATTTTGGCTAGCCAGCGCCTGTATCTGGGGAATGGGAACAGGAATGGGCGTTTTGCTGGCCCAGTACTGGGGAGCTCGGGACGAAGAAGGGCTAAAACGAAACTTTGCTCTCGGCACTGCGATAGCAACATTGTCATCGTCGCTGTTTCTTCTGGTTTGCGGCTTTTTCCCGACTTTTATCCCCGGCTTATTTGATCCGAGTGCAGAGACAATGGAGCTGGCAGCTGGTTATCTGCAGTTGCTGGGGATTGCGATATTTCTTGCCGGGCCGACGATCACCCTGGATGCCGCCCTGCGATCTATTGGCCAGACCAAAATTAATCTCTTCATTTCCCTGGTTGAGATCGGCCTGAACATTGTACTGAACTACGTGCTGATCTTCGGACATCTGGGGGCACCGGCACTGGGGCTGATAGGGGCCGGGGTAGGTACCGTGATTGCGCGTTCAGTCCGGGTTGTCATCTTGCTGGTGGTTATATATCGTTTCTACCCGGTATTGGCGTTCGGTATCAGTCACCTGATAAGTGCTTTTCATAAAAAGATAGTGAAGCGCTATTTTGAAATATCTTTGCCGATCATAGCTGGCAGCTTAATTTGGAGTGGCGGCATGTTCACCTATCACCTGCTGCTTGGGCGAATCGGAGAAGTCGAGTTGGCGACGATGGCTATCCTGACGCCACTGGAGTCATTTGCATTGTCAGTAGCGCATGGCCTGTCGAGTGCGACGGCTATTTTGGTGGGTAATTCATTGGGCAGCGGTAAGTTTTCACTCAGTAAAACGTATTCAACCTATGTGCTTAAAACGTCAGTTGTGGTAGGCGTGGCATTGGGAGGACTGCTGTTGCTGGCAGAGGCGCTCATTATTTCTTTGTATACCGAGGTCAGCTCTGAGGTACTGGAACTGGCAAGCCGTTGCTTCCCGGTGTTGGCGCTGAGTATATTGCTGCGGACAGTCAATATTACTGTGATTGTCGGTGTGCTGAGAGCGGGGGGCGATGCAAAATTTTGCATGAATATGGATATAGTCTGCCAGTGGGTATGGGCGATCCCAGTAACGGCTTTTGCTGCTATCTGGCTGGAGTGGTCTCTGCCGTTTGTACTTCTGATGATGACAAGTGAAGAGCTGGTGAAACTCTATCCAGCGATGCGAAGGCTCGCTAGTTTGCGCTGGGTGAACAACCTGACTGAAGAACATGATAAGGAAGAAAAGTCTCCGCTGCCAAGCACTTGAGATTGGTTGTCAAAGCTGGCACAGCCCAAGTTGCTGATTATCAACTATCACTGTTGATAGTTATCAAATTGATAGTAAAAATATTATTTTGATAGGTGATTTTAACGGACTGAGAAGCAATCTTATTTAGCATGTTAAATAAGTGTTTATCCCCAGGGTGAATATGAAAATGAATGATGATGCAGATCTCATTTCGGGTCCGATTTCTGACCGCGCTCACGAAACTCATCTCTTATTATAGTGACTGCCAAGTTTGGCTCAATAGTTGCCTTTTTAGTGCTTAAGAATATTAAAAAATCTTCATTACCTCTGATTCTAAAGAGAGCATGAATTTATAGATAAGTAGAATTCTAAAAAGGTAAGAAAAATGATTGAACACTACTTGAGACCGGACTCTACTGCCCAAGCACTCGACTTAATGCAGCAACATGCAGGCGCTGCAACCTGGTTTGCCGGTGGTTCCAAGCTAAATGCCGCACCGAGCAAAACCGAAAAAACGGTAGCGATTTCGCTTGATAACCTGGCCTTCGACAAAATTGAACAACATGGTGAAGCCCTGCATATCGGTGCGATGTGCCGCATTCAGAACCTGATTGACAGTGAGCTGGTGCCAGTCGCTCTTAAGCAGGCTGCGGCATTTATTTATTCACGTCACGTGCGCAACCAGGCCACTTTGGGGGGTGAGATTGCAGCCTTCCAGCCTGAAGCATTATTGGTTCCAAGTTTGATGGCGCTTAAAGCGCGTGTTGTGCTGGCCGATGGACGAGAGATCGAAGTCGAAGACTATATTGAAGCTGATGAGCGCGATTTGATTGCCAAAGTGATCATCCCTGATGTGAGCCTCACCTGCATCGGATACAACATTGTCCGCTCTGCGGCAGGTTTGGCGGTTGTGACTGCCGCTGTATCTATCGATAAGGAAGGGAATAAAATTATCGCTCTTGATGGCGTGTCACCAACGCGTAATGGTGCAGCGAGACCTATTCGTTTGCGCGACATTGAAAAGCAGGATTTAAAAGGTGAACTGTTAGAGCAGGCCGTGGCCGATGCCGTTCACCCTGTGGCCAATATTATCGGTAGTGTTGAATATAAGCGCTATATTGCCGGCGTTGTTGTAACAGATTTACTGGCTGAGTGTCAGCATCTGGCTGAGGAGGCATAACCATGACTATTACATTTACTCTCAACGGCCGCTCTCAGGAACTTCAGTGCCAGCCTGGTGAAAATGTTCAGAAGTTACTTCACGGTATGGGCCTTCACTCTGTACGTAACAGCGATGATGGCTTTGGTTTTGCCGGGTCAGACGTAATTTTGTTAAATGGCGAGCTGGTTAACGCCTCACTATTAATTGCCGCCCAGTTGGAAGGTACCGAAGTTCGCACCGCTGAATCACTTAGCACACACAATAAGCTGGGTGTCGTCCAGCAGGCGATGATCGACGTGGGTGTGGTGCAGTCAGGTTATAACGATCCTGCCGCTGCTTTGATCATCACTGAACTGCTTGATCGTATTGCCGAGCCGACGCGTGAAGAGATTGACGATGCGCTCTCTGGCTTATTTAGCCGAGATGCCGGTTATCAACAGTTCTACCAAGTCGTAGAGCTGGCAGCGAAGCGTAAAAACACCCCTGATTACAATGAAGAGGTTGCCCCGGAATTTTGTGATGAGCTGGATGTAGTCGGTAAGGTCAGTCCGAAAGATGACTCGGTGAAAATGGTTCAGGCCAAGCCTTGCTACGTAGAAGACCGCATTCCGGCAGATGCCTGTGTGCTTAAGGTATTGCGCAGCCCGCATCCTCATGCCTGGATCAAGCGCCTGGATGTCAGCAAGGCCGAAGCGCTGGAAGGCGTTGTTCATATCATCACTCACGAAAACTGCCCAGATATTCCATATACTCCGGGTGGCCAGACTGGCCCAGAGCCATCGCCACTAGACCGTCGTATGTTCGGCCAGAAAATGCGCCACGTCGGTGACCGTGTAGCTGCAGTTGTTGCTGAGAGCGTTGAAATTGCCGAAGCCGCACTTAAGTTGATTGATGTTGAATATGAAGTGCTTAAGCCGGTAATGAGTATTGATGAGGCTCAGGCCCCTGATGCGCCGATTATCCACAACGAGCCAATTGAGTATCTGGCAGGCGCTCCGGCTGATCTGGACGAGCAGAACAAAAATGCCGATCCGCGTGAAGGTAAGCTGATTGTTAACTTCCCGATTGGCTGTGAGCCACGCAAGAATATTGCCGCGTCGGTTAATGGCCAAATT
>NZ_JAKRFQ010000483.1 GCF_022347985.1 Photobacterium sp. OFAV2-7 | reverse complement strand
CTGCGTTACAACGGATGCGGCCATCATCTCGTTACGCGTCAGGGTGCCAGTCTTATCGCTGCAGATCACCGATACTGAGCCTAGCGTTTCTATGGCGGGCAAGCGCCGGACAATGGCACGGCGCCGCGCCATCGCCTGGACACCCACGGCCAGCGTGATTGTTAAGACAGCGGGTAAACCCTCGGGTATGGCGGCGACTGACAGTCCCACTACCGCCATGAACATTTCGGAGAACGCGAAATGTTGGACGAAATACCCGAATATGAGAAGTGTCGTTGCAATAAGCAAAATGAGTACGGTGAGCCACCGCGCAAACACGTTCATCTGCTGCACAAGCGGAGTGGTAAGTGTCTCGACAGTAGAAAGCATACCGCTGATGCGGCCAATCTCAGTATCACAGCCCGTTGCGACGACGACGCCTCTGCCGAGTCCACTGGTTACCAGCGTGCCGCTATACGCCATGCATATCCTATCGCCAAGAGACGCATCGGCGGCCACTTGCGGTGTTCTCTTCTCGACGGGTACAGATTCGCCAGTGATGATCGATTCCTGGATCTTAAGGCCATGCGCCTTAAGTAGGCGCAGATCGGCAGGCACCTTGTCCCCCGACTCCAGCAAGACAATGTCTCCCGGAACCAGTCTTTCGCCTTCAATAAGACGGCGGTTTCCGTCACGCAACACGGAGGCCTTAAGGGCGAGCATCCGGCGGATGGCATCCATCGCCTTCTCCGCTTTGCCTTCCTGCACGAAGCCGATGGCCGCATTGGCAACAACCACCGTCAAAATAACCAACGTATCGACCATATGCTCCAGCAACGCCGTAATAACTGCTGAGGCCAAGAGCACATAGATAAGAATATTGTGAAAATGGCGAAGAAAGCGAACAATAGAGCTACGCTTGACAGGCTCCGGTAAGCGATTCGGTCCACAGGTTTCGAGTCGAGCTGCGGCTTCGTCCCGAGAGAGACCATCCGCATCTACATGCAAAGTATCCAGCACGGTATTGATGGCCTCAGCGTGCCAGTTATTCTCTAACTGTTTATCGATGACTTTGTTCATTGCCTATGCTCCGAAAAACCAACGATTGAATACAAAGAGTCCTTTGCCTTGCAGGCTCACTGCGCTCGGCCAACATATCACTGAGATTAGCGTAGCTCATCGAGGTAGAGCCATACCAACGAATGCACCAGAAAATGTTTCCATTTTAATAAGTTGGTCACGTAACGGTTCTCAACTCTGCCTATATCACATCAGTCATTCAAGTTCCCTTCCTTCACAGTTTCATTCTATTGAGCAGTAATCAGCAAGTAGACGGCAGGTTTTGGCTAGTTATCGCCCCACTGCTCAATCAATATAAATATCAACAACAACATACCGAACAGTTCACCGCAGTATGTTGCTTATTGCACCTTGAAAAAGGGAATGAAGATGATCACAGGATATTGGTCAATTGATGCATTCATAGTCGCTAACGCAATTCTATGTGTAGTGGTAGCACTGGTATATGGCTATTACCAGATCACTGGAGGTGGAATGCTGTGTGACCAACCTGACGACAATAATCAAAGGAGTAAGTCATGAACACCAAAACTTTGGGCTATTCCACTATGATAGTCTCTGCCGCCTTAATGGGGTGCGTCGGATTATTTGCCCGAAATATTAATACCAGCGGCGATGTTATTGCATTCACCCGTATGACCGTCGGGGCTATATGTATTTTTGGCCTAATGTTCTACCAAGGAAAAAGCTCACTGATTAAAGCGACCAAACTATCACCAACCGTTATCGCCAGTGGTGCCTGTTTAGGCCTGTGCTTGGCGGCATATGTCTCTTCAACGCAGTACACTACTTTGGCTAATGCCGTGTTCCTGATATATACCGGCCCTGTCTTCTCCACCATTTTGGCCGCTATCTTTCTTAAAGAGAAAATATCTAAACTCACCGCTGTATTGCTAACTGCTGTGTTTATCGGGTGTTTGTTTATTATCGGGATCATTAACTACAATGCTACCGACGGATTAACTGTCTCGCTCTCATTTTCGAAAGAGAATTTCATCGGTGATATGTTAGGGCTTGCATCAGGTGTCGGCTATGGCTTGTATCTATTCTTCAGCCGCTATCGCACGGATGTAAGCTCAGATTCTCGCTCTTTCTTTAACTTCTTATTTGGCGCCGTTGCCATTGGGGTATGCTTTGTTGTGAAACCACCTTCATTAGCTGAAATGAACACCAGCTCTTGGATTTGGCTAATTTCAATGGGTTTCTTTATCGGCTTTGGGGCGTTAAGCCTGTTGACCATTGCAGCCAAACACCTAAAAGCAGCAGAGTTAGCTTGTGTGTCATACCTTGAAACTGTGGTTGGTGCAGGCATTGGTATCGCCATGTTTGGCGAGTCACTCACCATACTCCAAACGCTTGGGGGCATCTTAGTCATTGGTGGGGGTATGGGTGAGATTGTCATCAGCATGACAAAAAAGCACACCGCTATCAAAAATGCACAACCAGAGCATTAAGCGGAGGCTACTATGATCACCTCATTTAACTGGGCGCTCCTCGTGGTGACGGTGATCATCATGGTGGGACTCGCACTGTATAGCAATAAAATCATGAAAACCCGTGATGGCGAAGGCGCCTTCCTGCTCGCCGCCAATTGCCTGGGACCTTTCATTGGTGCCGCGACAATAGTTGCAACAGGGTTCTCGGGGTGGGGATTTATGGGCTCTCCTGGCGTTGCCTATAAATATGGCGCGATTGAATTGCTCGGCAATTTCTTCTTCGCGCCAGCCATGGTATTTGCTGTCCTCTTTTGCGCCCGGTTTTTACATCAAAAAGCACAAGATATGGGCAGCTTAACCATTCCCGAATATATCGCACGCAGTCATCAGGGACCAGCCCCGGTCAAACGATTCACCCAAGCCTTTGCGGCCATGATTACGATAATCTTGTTATTAGTTTTCTTGGTAGGGCAAATCAAAGCGCTCGGGCTACTCGCCGGGCAATGGCTGGGAATAGATAGAGAATCCGCCGCATTGTTAATGGTCGGCATTATCATTATTTATACTTCCATTGGTGGCCTGGCAGCGGTGGCCTTCACCGATGCCTTTATGGTTGTGGGGATGTGTGTGTCGGCTTTGATAATTGTTGTCACTATTTTTGCTGATATATCGCCTGGCGAACTTATCTCGGGCTTAAACGACATTGACCCAGCGTTACTCGCCCCCACCGATTCCGGCCCTTATGGTTCAACGGTCTGGCATGTCCTCATGGTGCTGCCTTATGCTTTCATTTATAGTGCAACCCTGCCCTATATGTCAGTTCGGTTTATGGCTCTAGCGAAAACCACAAAGCTTCACCATGTTGCCGCTTACATGACACCCATTGCCTGTTTGCTTAGTTTGGTGCCGTTGGCAGGATTATATACCCGTTTGAAAGTGCCCGGGCTGGCAACACCCGATGAAGCCATGCCTACCTTCCTGACGCTCTTCCTATCACCCTCTGTGTCAGCTGTTGTCACACTGTTCATTCTATTTGCCATGAAATCAACAGCTAACTCCGTGTTGCACGCTATTGCAGGATCGGTCTCACATGACTTACGCCAGGCTATTTGGCCTGACTGCAAGTTATCAGAGAAGTCATTATTGATATTAAACCGCGGTGCCGTCTGGTTACTGGGCATTGCAGGTTTTATCATTATGATGTTTGCACCACCGTTCATGCTTTCGATGTTAGCTATTTTAGGATCTGGGACATTAATGGCAGCACTGGTTGCCCCTACATTACTGGCACAATTTATTCCAGCCAATATATATGCAGCCCTATCGTCTATGATTGTCGGTTTTGGCTCTGGTTGTCTATTATTCTTGCAATTTAACTTAGGTTGG
>NZ_JAKRFQ010000482.1 GCF_022347985.1 Photobacterium sp. OFAV2-7 | reverse complement strand
AAAATAACCAGATTGTCTTTCAAAGTAGATATTTGCTATAAATACACTCGCATAACGTAAGCTATCAGCCAAGCTTACAAAGTCATTGGGAGTATAAAGCCAGTAACCACCGATAAGGCTGAAAACTGACACCAAATAAAACAACGGAAGAATACGTTTAATTCGCTTCACATAAAATATATTAAACGAAAAAGTATTTGAAATTATCTGAGGATATATTGCGGACGTAATTATATATCCTGAAATAACAAAAAACACATCTACACCAATAAAACCACCAGGCAACCAAGCACCATTCATATGAAAGATAATAACGGCTAAAACAGCGATGGCTCTCAAACCGTCAATATCTTGCCTGTACTTAATAAGACTCATTTTTTACCTAAGTTCATTCACTAATTATACTGTAGAAACGAAATACGAAACCAGTAACTAAATCAACAACACCTGTTCCTGAAGCGCATTGAGATAGGTTGCCTTTACCTGACAATTTTCTCGCTTTGGAGCAGGGCCGCCAATGATACCACGTAAAAAAAAGCTTATATATAATAAGGAGCCAAAATAACAAATTGTTACTTAACATTAGGCATCGTCAGGCAGGCATTACTCCTAAACACCTGACGTCAATGCTCATAACCTGACACACCTCCTCGAATAAGAACATCTCGCACTAAGTAAATATACAGTTAAAAGTATTTACGTACTAAATGGCATCTATAAATCCATTGTGATTTTAATTGATTATTTTCATCCAGAATCATGTTTTATTAGTTTTCAAGCGATGTCAGCTGCTCGGCAGAGAGCATTAACTCTCCGGCCGCCATGTTTTGCTCCAGATGCACCACTTGACTGGCTCCAATCACCGAGAAATAAAGAATTTAAATTCAAAAGATGCAATTACCCTTTTGCCGCTCCAATCGCCTGACGGGTAAAGCCCTGGTTTTGATCAAGAAGAGATCGGGCTTCGTCGGCACTAAGGTTTGCCAGGAGCATCACAATGGCGGTCTTACAATGACCGTTACAAGCTACTAGCGCAGCTTCTGCTTCTTCACGGCTGCACTCTGTGGCTTCCATTACAATCTTCTTTTGTCGCTCGACAAGTTTGGCATTGGTCGCCTCTACATCCACCATCAGATTGCCGTATACCTTACCGGTCCGGATCATTGCTCCTGTAGTAAGCATATTAAGTACCAGCTTTTGTGCCGTCCCGGCTTTCATCCGCGACGATCCCGTTACCACTTCAGGACCGACTACCGGCGTAATACTGATATCTGCCAGCTCCGTCATCGCACTTTGCGGGTTACAGCTAATACAGGCAGCGGTAGCACCCACAGACTTGGCATAACTCATCGCCCCCAGCACATACGGGGTCCGCCCGCTGGCTGCAATCCCAACCAATACATCGTGTTGATTGAAATTTAACGCTTTCAGATCTTCTGCGCCGAGCTCGCGGTTATCTTCGGCATTTTCGACCGCTTTGAAGATAGCCTGATGTCCCCCGGCAATTAGACCTATCACCTGATCAGGCTTGGTGCCATAAGTTGGCGGGCACTCACTGGCATCCAGAATACCCAGCCGGCCGGAAGTGCCAGCACCTGAGTAAATCAGTCGCCCCCCTTTCTGAAAAGCCGCAGCAATCACATCCACAGCTAAGGCAACATCCGGCAACAGCTGTTCGACCGCCAGAGCTACCTTTTTATCTTCGTCATTAATCACTTTCAGCATGTCGAGCGTCGACAAGGTATCAATGTGCTGGCTGGCAGTATTACGGCTTTCCGTTACCATCTTGGATAGGTCAATCTTCATCGGGCTCTCTACAGTCACAATCACTATTGCCTGTAATTCTACGAGATAAACGGCAGGGGCAACATAGCTATGCCTAATAAGTTAGGTTAACTTGCATGATAAATAAGTACCAATCTAGTGAGATTATATTAAGAATTAACTATTACTTATCAAAGGTTAAATACTTAGTTCTGTAGTCTGCCGCTTTGGCGAAAATAACTATAAATACCATCACGAGTAATAATCCAGGTGCATATTCTATCTTTTCGTTTTCAATGAGTTGATAACAGCAAAAAAAGAAGAAAACATTAACAATTAATAAGTTAACTGCATGAATGACCGGATGTTTAACAGAAAAGCTTGCATACAACTTGAACATGTTCTATAGCCTCATCTACGGGAAGAGATTAAAACATCATGCATATTCTCGGGCTTTGAATACTGCTATTTGTCTTGGGTGACAAAATTATCACTTAAGTCTAATCCATTTTGTTCATTTGTGTGCTCTGAAGGCAAAAAAATGCCTGACACTAGGTCAGGCATTAATATATATACATCGCAGTTAATCTAAATTAATTGCCCCAATTTTGTGGATAGACAGGTCAGCACCGTTGTACTCTTCTTCATCTGTCAGACGCAGACCAACCGTCTTCTTAATAATCCCGTAGACAATAGCGGCACCGACAACGGCAACGATGATACCAGCCAAGGTTCCAATGAACTGACTTGCCAGACTTACACCACCTAGCCCGCCAAACGCCTCGCTGCCAAAAATACCTGCCGCGATACCGCCCCATGCACCACATACACCATGCAGCGGCCATACACCCAGTACATCATCCAGCATGAGCTTGTTCTGAATGTAGGTAAACAACCAGACAAACAAGGCTCCCGCTACCGCACCAGTTACCAAAGCACCAACGGGATGCATCAAATCTGATCCGGCACAGACGGCTACCAAACCGGCTAACGGACCATTGTGAATAAAGCCTGGGTCGTTTTTACCAACAAATAGAGAGGTAATGATCCCACCGACCATCGCCATCAAACTGTTCACGGCTACCAATCCGCTGATGCCATCCATGGTCTGTGCCGACATCACGTTAAAGCCAAACCAGCCAACGGTCAGAACCCAAGCTCCCAAAGCCAATAGCGGAATGTTAGAAGGCGCAAAGGCTACCAGGCGACCACCACGATAACGGCCATTTCGGATCCCCAGCATGGCTACCACCACCAGAGCTATCCAGCCGCCGACACCGTGAACAACCACCGAACCGGCAAAGTCATGGAATGCTGCGCCAAATGTCTCGGACAGCCAATCCTGAAAACCGTAGTTGCTGTTCCAGATCACCCCTTCGAAAAAAGGATAAACCAAACCTACCGTGAAAAACGAACCGACCAACATAGGATAGAAGCGTGCACGTTCTGCAATCCCTCCCGAGATAATGGCAGGGATGGCGGCAGCAAACGTCATCAGAAAGAAGAACTTCACCAGCTCATAGCCACTGTTGGCACTTAACTGCTCAGCACTGGACAAAAAGGTAATATCGTAAGCAACCCAGTAACCGATAAAGAAATAGGCAATCGCAGAAAAGCCGAAATCGGCGATGATTTTTACGAGCGCATTAACTTGGTTTTTCTGTCTGACTGTCCCTACTTCTAAAAAGGCAAAACCGGCATGCATGGCAAGCACCATGATTGCCCCTAGCAATATAAATAACGTGTTTGAGCTTTGGATCAATATTTCTACAGCACTGTTGAGGTTTTCCACAAACGACTCCACATCCTTGTTGATTAATCTTGTTTGCGTTGTGGTTACTGCAGATTTTGTGCCGTTTTGACCCATTTTAGGGTTCCAGTTTGGACTATCTAACCCAAAATGTATCTAACCTATTGTTTTATCAAAATTAAGCAGAAAAATATGATGCACGTAATTTGTGCATTACACATCAATTATAGTCGTAAAGTTGCATTTAATGCCCTGAATGTGACTTAAGCTTGCGCTCTTAATTGGTGCAAACCAACAGGAAATGCACCTTTGTAGTGCTTCAATTATGAATTGCACCATAAATATTCAGCTTGTCATTTACCCAACC
>NZ_JAKRFQ010000481.1 GCF_022347985.1 Photobacterium sp. OFAV2-7 | reverse complement strand
CCGCTGCTTCTGTTGCTGCCCTGACGATTTATGATATGTGCAAGGCTGTGCAAAAAGATATGGTTATCGGTCAGGTCCGATTGCTTGAAAAAACTGGTGGTAAGTCAGGACATTTTAAGGTGGAAGCATGATTAATGTACTTTTCTTTGCTCAGGTTAAAGAGCTGGTAGGCGTTGATCGCCTTGAAATGGATGCCGGGTTTGCAACGGCTGAGGAGCTGCGTACTCATCTGTGCGAGCGTGGTGACAAGTGGCAACTGGCATTGGAATCCGGCAAGTTGCTGGTCGCTGTCAATCAGACTATCTGCCCGTTAGACACAATTATTAAAGATGGGGATGAGATTGCCTTTTTCCCGCCTGTGACCGGGGGCTAATTATGATCTCTGTTCAGTTTGAAGATTTTTCGGTTGCTGATGAGTATGCCAAGCTTGCCGAAGGCACTGATGCCGGTGCTGTGGTGACCTTTATCGGTAAGGTACGAGATTTTAATCAGGGCGATAGTGTCACTGGCTTGTCTCTGGAGCACTATCCGGGGATGACGGAAAAATCGTTGGAAGAGATCGTCGATCAAGCCCGTGAGCGTTGGCCATTGCTGCAAACTCGGGTTATTCATCGGGTCGGTGATTTGGATCTGGGTGATCAGATTGTCTTTGTCGGCGTGTCGAGTGCCCACCGTGGCGCGGCTTTTCAGGCGTGTGAGTTTATCATGGACTACCTGAAAACACGTGCTCCGTTCTGGAAAAAAGAGCAGACACCCGAAGAGTCACGCTGGGTTGATGCTCGTGAGACCGATACCTCTGCTGCTGATCGTTGGGTAACAGATCAGTAAAGCCATACGGGTACTTGGTTTTCTTGCTCAGGGCAGAACTCAGGTTCTGCCCTGTTTGTATCGGGTGGTTGTGCCTCCCTTCTTTCTTCTGTTGCATAACTCTTCATTTTGTTATCCTGCCTGGATTGAATAACTACCACCTCTAGCTATTTTGGTCGTTTGGCCGCTATTGTATGGTTGTTTCTTGAGCTGTCGCCGGCTGGTAGCTTTGTTGTCGTGAATAATCTTTCTCTAATATTCTTATGTTCTTTCATCCCCTCCTGTGCTAATTTCAAATTAACGGAATAATTAACCTTTCTAAGTGAATGGTTATGGTTTTACGCTGTTGCTCGGTGCAGCAGTTTGGCAATAGGGGGACGTAGTTATGATCAGGAGCGATCGATTACTCTATGAATTAGCACCAGATGGTTTTGGTAGTCGGCATTGTGAACCTTGGGAGCAATGGCGCGAAAGAGTACATGGTGTATTACCCCAGTTTCCAGAAGAAGTGCTTGAGCAGTGGGTATATCGTCATTGGAAAGGCGTGCTTTGTAATTGGGGCTGGTTAGATTTTCAGGCCATGAGCTTTACAAAGGAGCGATGGAGTACCGATGACATTATTAACCAAATTAAAACACCGCACGATGATGTGGTTAGTAAGTTCTCGAGTCGAATGAATAATCCGTTGTTTCAGCGTAGCTGGCTTGTTCAGAATATGCAGGACAATGGGACCTGGCCTGTTGCCCCCATTGTACTGCAGTACGAAAGAGACCTATATGCGACAAACGGACGGGTATTAAAGGCACCATTTAATTTGCTTGAGGGCCATCATCGTCTCGGATATTTAAAGTCAATCGCAGAAAATGGTGGGTATTTACAAGATCATCATAATATATGGTTGGTGCGTATTGCGCTTCATTAGCAAATAAACTATTCGTAATTAGAATATAGTGGCGTCCAATTATGGGACGCCATTTTTTGTTTGGCGTTAACTGTCGTTTTCTCTTTATTATTAATCAATTCACTTTGTCCTAAAATTGACTCAGATTTAGATCTTTTTATTTATTGAGTGAAATTATTTTATATTTATTTTTCTCTTTTGTTTATGTCCTATTCCATTTGGTTATCGATATAAAGTTCCATTTCTTTCAAGTATTGTGAGTTAAATTTCAATATTTGGCCTTGTTTTATAAATTTTCTGAATAATCATTCTCTGTATTGGCATGGTATGATGAATCATGGTGCTGCTTGTGTGGCTATTTATGGTGTTTTGTGGTGTTGCGGTGTTTTTTTGTTGTTGATATGTTTCTTTTCGACTCAGGAAGGGTTGAAAAACACAACAAAATATTACAGGAAAGTATAATGAAAAAAACACTATTAGCAGTAGCAATTCCCGCCGTAATTTTTAGCAACGCTGTCAGTGCTGTTGAACTTCTTAAAACCGATGAAGCAATGGTCGACTTCTATGGTCAGCTTCGAACTGAAGTGAAAAAGCTTGAAGATAAAGATGTAACGTTGAATGCGGGTTCTTCTCGTACTGGCGTAAAAGCCGAGTATGCTATTACCGATACAGTGGATGTGTTCGGTAAAGTTGAGTTTGGTTTGAACTATGACGCAGACGGTTCTGACTACACTATGAAAAACCGCCTTCACATTGCTGGTGTTGGTACGGATTTCGGCAAATTTTCTTTCGGTCGCCAGTGGGTCGTTGCGGATGAGATCTACGGTGCCGATTACTCGTATTTCTTCGGTGGTACCGCCCTTCGTTATTCAACTCTTTCTGGTGCCCGCCATGATTCTTTGATCAAGTACACCTATGAAGGCGAAAAGTTCCTGCTTGCAGGTAACTATGGCCTGGACGAAGATGACTCAAACCAAGAACTAGCCGAGTTGTTCTTGTCTTCAAGCGTTGGTGATTTCAATTTCCACATTGGTGGTGGTGTCAACCGTGATAAAGACTTCGTAGTTAGTACTGATACAGTGACGCCAAACTCAAGCGTTCCAGAGTTTACAAAAGAAGTAAAAACGACGGCTGATATCGAAAATACTTATTTTGAAGGTACGGTTGAATACACATTTGGTCCTGCTCTGATTGGTTTTACTTACTATAATGCAGAACTTGAAAATAAAGCGACAGGTGCGACTATCGATGAGAATGCGTACAGTCTAGCAGGTACCTATAGCTGGGCCGATAATGCGACAGCTTATGCTGGTTACGAGTACACTGAACAGGATTCAAAAGTACTAGATACAGATGGTGACGGCACACTAATCTATGTGGGTACTGATTATCACTTTAATAGCTGGTCACGTATCTATGTAGAATATGGCTACGCTGATGGTGATACGTTGGGTTACACCAATAAAGGTAGTGATAGCTTCGTGGGCGTAAAATCCGCTGATGGCGAAAGTTCATTTGCATTAGGTGCCCGCGTTTACTGGTAACTAGTACATTCATTGTCTTATTTCTTTTGCCCGGCTCGATAGAGCCGGGCTTTTTTGTTTGCCTAGCAAAGCTGGCAACCCCTCACCTTACTTTTTATTGTCTTTATGAATATATGGGAAGTGGCTCTGACTGTTTCTTGTGATAAGGGATGTTATGAATGCTGGGATTTCATTTTTCGCTCTTGCCTGTCAGGGCGGATGGATGTAGGTTATGCCTCTTTTGGCTGTGGCCGGGTGGTGCTAGATGATCAAAGTCGTACTGGTAGATGATCACATTATTGTACGTTCTGGGTTTGCCCAATTGCTGTCGTTGGAAACCGATATAGAGGTTGTCCGGGAATTTGGCTCTGCTCAGGAAGCAAGGGGGGGCATTCCGGGCAGCCAGGCAACGGTTTGTATTCTGGATATCTCGATGCCGGATGAGAGCGGCTTGTCTCTGCTGGCCGATTTGCCGGAAGGAATAGCCTGCATCATGCTGAGTGTTCACGACTCAGTAGCGATTGTTGAAAAAGCACTGGAAGCAGGGGCCAGGGGTTATTTGAGCAAGCGTTGTAGCCCGGATGAATTAATTCAGGCGGTACGTACGGCGGCAACCGGCGGCTGTTATCTGACACCGGACATTGCACTGAA
>NZ_JAKRFQ010000480.1 GCF_022347985.1 Photobacterium sp. OFAV2-7 | reverse complement strand
ACTTACGTTGAGATAATACTGATATAGCAGTTCCGCGATATCAGCATTGTTTGTGGATGAATCTTTTAGCACTGCTAAAAAGTCGTCAGAAACAGAAGGACTTGTTAATTTGTCCTCAATTTCATCGATAGTTAAATTAGTGGTATTGTTGGTCATAACTAGCTCAAATATTAAATTGAGATATAAACGTAACAGATCAAAAAAAGATAATAAAATAATGCTACTTTTTGAAAACTGATATTAAATCAATATGCTAGTTTTTTCATTTTGTAATTTATTTGTGATTTCAGTTGCTTATTAAGTCGGAAAAATGCGGAGAAAATCACGGAAACCTAACTGTTTGCTGGTTTTTTGAACGATTGGGTTCTTTTCTACATTGAAAAGGTGTTTTCTTGCAGAATTTTGTACACTAGCCTGACAATAACTCTCATTGACGAAAACATGACTATATCTACAGATATTTTGCACAAGGTTGCCCGGGTGACGGGAGCCAAGAGCATCGCTGACACCCAGCTTATCCAGCCGCTGTGGGGAGGGTACGGGGAGTTGTTTCGCGCGGCTTTGAACGATAGTCAATATGAGTCGGTGATTGTGAAACACATCAAGCTGCCGCAACCCAAACATCATCCTAGGGGCTGGAATACCGAGCTATCTCATCAACGCAAGCTGACTTCCTATCAAGTTGAAGTGAACTGGTATCAGGATTATGCCAATGTTTGTTCTAAGCAGTGCCAGGTACCCAAGAGCCTTTATGTCGAGCAGTATGATAATGAAATACTCATTGTGCTTGAAGATCTGAAAACGCTCGGCTTTAGTGAGGTTGTCAAAGAGGCGACACAGGTTCAGGTAGAGGCTTGTCTTCGTTGGTTGGCTTATTTTCATGCCCAACACCTTGCTCAGGAGCATCGCGGGTTATGGCAAAGCGGTACCTACTGGCATTTGGAAACACGACCTGACGAGTTGGCGGCACTGGCTGATCTTCCGCTCAAGCAGGCGGCCGGAATCATCGATCAAGTGTTGAAACAGAGTCGCTTTCAAACTTTGGTCCATGGTGATGCCAAGCTGGCGAATTTCTGTTTTACGCCCGAAGGTGATAGGGCGGCCGCTGTCGACTTTCAATATGTCGGCAAAGGGTGTGGCATGAAGGATGTTATCTTGTTTATTAGCAGCTGTATTCCTTTTGATGAGTGCGAAGATCGTGTTCCGAGCCTGCTTGATTACTATTTTTCTGAACTCCAACAAGCTGTTGCTGAGCTGAAACCACAGCTTGACCCGACGCAGATTGAGCGGGAGTGGCGACCGTTATATTGCGTGGCCTGGGCGGACTTTCAACGCTTTGTCAAAGGTTGGTGCCCGGATCACTGGAAGATCAACGCCTATACCGAAGGCCTGACGCGGCAGGCCTTGGCGCAACTGGGTTCCATTGAGGTAAATGATGAAACTGTCTAATTCACAGCTAGAAAAACTCTTGGCGTTGGCGACGGAGGCAGCGCTAACCGCTGGGCGACATATAGCCACTTTTGATCGGTCGCAGTTGAAAGTTGATCATAAGGCGGCGGGTAACAGTCTGAGCTCACAGGTTGTCACCCAGGTCGATCTTCATTGCCAGACATTGATCCTTGATGTTCTCCAGCCGAGCATCGAGCAATATGATTTGGCTGTCCTCAGCGAGGAGAATGCCAGCGAGGACAATATTTCTGAACATCCTCGGCGACAAAAAGATTATTTTTGGTGTATTGATCCGTTAGATGGCACATTGCCGTTCATTGAGGGCTCGGCAGGTTTTGCTGTTTCTATCGCCTTGGTGAGCCAATCGGGTGATCCTGTTATCGGTGTGGTTCATAACCCGACCACGGGTGATACGTATCAGGCACTGGATGCTGACGAGCCTGTATTGCTGAAAAATGGGCTACCTTGGCATCCAGTGACGCAGCATCGCTGTGTTACTTTGTATATTGATCGTAGTTTTGAGGGTGATGCCCGCTACAAGACCTGTGTTGAACACTTTGATAGCTTGATAAAGGCTAAGGGCTATGATGGGCTGAAGATAGTGAACAGCTGTGGCGCGGTGATGAATGCGATTGGTGTGTTTGAGAACCCTCCAGCGTGTTACCTCAAATTACCTAAGGCTCAGAAAGGCGGGGGAAGCCTTTGGGACTTCAGTGCAACAGCAGCGATAGCTCAGTCTTCACCTGCATTTTGGGTCAGTGATATAAACGGTCAGGCTCTGGATCTAAATCGTAGCGATTCTAATTTCATGAACCACAAAGGTGTGTTATATCTCCATGGTATCGAAGGCGAGGCCTTCGTGTCAGAAACAGACTGGATGACGGCAGAATAATAACTCGCGTTCGTGATTTGGCTGGCGGAAGGATGATGTATCGGTAAGTGAGCTTGCTGGTTTCGCATTAGTGTGGCGATTAAGGATGATGTCTGGCTATGTTGAAAAAATTCCCAATCAGAGATGCGCTTGATATTGCATTTTCACCTGCAATTGTTCGGCGCTCGGTAAAAGTTTCTTTGCTTGTTGGCACTATCTTAATGATTATCAACCATGGCGATGCAATACTGGCTGGAGAGTTGGATCAGTTTCGTGTTATGAAGATATTACTGACGTACATTGTGCCGTACCTTGTATCGACTCAGGCGGGCGTAGCTGCCACATTGGAATTCAAACAATAAATAATTAAGTGAGTAGAATTATGCTAAAACTTTTTTCAGCCCCGATCCCTGAGCACCAGACAGTCATAGACAAAGCTGAGCTCGAAGAGCTCAAGGCAAAAGCGGCGCTGTTTGATCAGTTAAAAGAAAACCAGCCTCTGGCAATTGCCCGCCAGATTGCAACCAATGCAGGCAATGTGAACAAGGCATCGACTAAGCGCCTTGAAGCAATCAATCACAACTTTGAGCTGATTGAAGATTTTATTAACCAGTCGAGTGAGATAGAAAGCCTGTCGAATGACTCATTTGATGCGGCCAGCAAGACGGCAGCAACAAGTACCCAGTCCATCAATCAGCTCCGTAGCCTGTCTGAGAATATTAATAGTTCAAAAATCAGTATTTGCGAGTTTACTGAATTGCTTTCCTCACTAGATGGCAATAACAAGAATATCGGCCAGCTGGTTGAGTCGATTAAAGGCATCGCGGATCAAACCAACTTGCTGGCGCTGAACGCGGCGATTGAGGCGGCCCGGGCTGGCGAACATGGTCGTGGGTTTGCCGTGGTGGCCGATGAAGTCAGGGCCCTGGCCAATACAGCTAACCAGTCGGCGGATAAGATTAACAGTGAAATGAAAACCATCATGGATATCTCGGCATCCATTATCAGCAAGCAGAAAGGGATGAGTGATATTATCAATAGCAGTGTCGATCTTGCCGAAGTGACACTGGAGGATATCGAGTCTCTGGTGGCGATGGCAAATCAGAGCAAGGGGGCAGTTGAAACCGTGATTGCCAGAGTCCAGCAGCAATTGGTGAATTCAGCGACGATTCAGACCAACATGCAACAACTGGTAGAAGAAACCCGAAATGCAGCAGCCCTTTCGTCTTCGAACCATGAGCTGGGTGAATCCCTCACACAAGAGCTGGCGGTGTTGAAATAAGTCTTGATCGAGAATCCTAGCTCGCCAAAAACTTTAGAGCAGGCCCATGGTCTGCTTTATTTTTTCTTCGGCTTCAGTGGTGTGAAGTGAGCACTGCACAAACTGGTTTCGACCCTGTTGCTTGGCTGTATAGAGGGCCTTATCGGCTCGTCCTATTAGCGCATCAATGAGAGTATTGATGTTGTTGGGGGGATCACTCCCGTTAAAGTAACAGATACCCATGCTGACAGTGATTGGCTGTTCGGTAATATATAAAACTTGTACATCGCCCATAATCTGCT
>NZ_JAKRFQ010000479.1 GCF_022347985.1 Photobacterium sp. OFAV2-7 | reverse complement strand
AGCGTTGTGAGCGTTTTGGTCAGTAGCGAAGGATTCATAGTCGCTATAGTACTGATGATATCCTTGAGCTCCATTCCCTCCATCGTTGCGTTGTTTATAATATGCCGAATATCAAGGTTAGCTGTTATGTCAGACTCGATATCAGCCGCTACATTACTGCTTGTTAGTATGAGAGAACATGTCAGGTATATATTACGTAATTTCATCGTTAACTCCTTGTCGCGAGTTATTTCAGAACCTGGAAAAGCAAGAGTTAAAGCTAGGTGTCAGAAAACGTAGTTCCAAACTAAGTTGATTAGTGGGCAATATTGCATCAAAGCAACTTACATTTTAATTTTCAGATGTTTCACATCGCTTTGTCTTAGGATCGATTAATACTAAGAGTCGGCATCCCCTTGCTTTTTGAAGCGGCGAAGTGACAATACTTTTCATTGGTGATCGCGTTCTTGAGTACGACATTCCCTGTAAGATGGCATCTAACACGGCTACTTGTTGTGGTTTATTTAGTGTTGACCAGCTAGCAAGGCCGATTTCAGCGAACCCGTAGAGTGTCGTTGCATCAAAAGGACCAAATCTCTTGCTCAATGTGAGTAAATTAAAGATCTGCCCTTGGCTGGCACCTTGTAACCATGCAACTTTTGCCAGTCCGGTATAGCTTTGCGGCCAGATGGGACGCTGGGTGATTGATTTAAGGTAATAGTCATTTGCTATAGATAGCTGCCGGTTATGTTGATTTAACGTTGTTGTATCTGTTAATGACTGCCTCAATGCTAATGAGGCAGCAAGTGAGTTATAGTGGGGGTGCTCAGAGTGAAGTGAGAGCATCCTGCGTGCAAGAATAGAAGCATTTTCTAGCTCACGTTCTGTGACTGCATTTGTTTTATTCCATCGCTGCTGTAGTTGTTCTAGCCCGACAGAATATAGATTTGCGATCCCAAAGCTACCCGCGTAGAAAATTACCAGGCAGGCTATGAGAGTAATGCTCAACGAGCAACACTTATTAGCCATTTGAAACCAGCGGTGTTGTACCCGGTTTGATAGCAGCGACAGAATCTGCATCCTCTGCACAGAGCCGCCGGGATTCTTTTAGGTATAAGTTTTGGTAGCAGTAGTTTGTAGCGTCGATGAATCCTTCGACACTGCCACAATCGAAGCGCTCACCTTTGAACTTATAGGCCAGAACACAACCATTGTTGGCTTGCTCTAATAATGCATCCGTGATTTGTAATTCGCCGTTTTTACCGGGAGGCGTTTGTTCAAGGATTTCAAAAATATCAGGGGTCAGAATATAGCGGCCAATAATGGCCATGTTGCTGGGGGCTGTACCGGGTTCAGGTTTTTCAACCATATTCTCTACTCGGTATAGATCTTGTTTGATCATTTGCCCGGCGATTACACCGTATTTATGGGTTTCGTTATCTGGCACCTCTTCGACGGCGACAATAGAGCATCGAAACTGTTTATACAGTGCAACCATCTGCGATAGAACGCCTTTGTGCTGGTTTATACAAAGATCGTCTGCCAGTACCACAGCAAAAGGTTCATCGCCGACTAACTCTCGGCCACTAAGAATGGCATGTCCCAGCCCTTTCATTTCATGTTGCCTGATGTAGGTGAAATTAGCACTGTTGATGATCCGGCGAATATCAACAAGTAACTCTTCTTTTGAACTGCCATTGATTTGATGCTCAAGCTCATAATTTTGATCAAAATGATCCATTAGCGCATGTTTGCCACGGCCAGTGACAATACACATACTTTCAATACTGGCTTCTATCGCTTCTTCAACACCGTATTCAATAAGTGGTTTGTTGACGATAGGCATCATTTCTTTAGGCATCGATTTTGTTGCCGGTAAGAAGCGCGTTCCGTAACCGGCGGCAGGAAAGAGGCATTTTTTAATCATAAGTGTCCTCGTGAAATGAAGTCAGATAATTAATAGAAATAGAGCAACAGATACTGATGTTATTGTCTGAAAGAGTGCTGGTTCTCAAGGAACCATTGGTATGTTTTATGGAGTCCGTCTTCAAGCGATGTTGATGCTGTCCAGCCTAGTTGCGCAAGACGCGATACATCTAATAGTTTTCGGGGTGTACCGTCAGGTTTCGACGCATCGAACTTTATCTTTCCGCTAAATCCAGTTACGCAGGAAAGCGTGGCTGCTAAATCATGGATGGTACAGTCACGACCCGTGCCTATATTGATGTGCGATTGCATCGGCGTTGTGTATTGCTGATAAATAGACTTATCAAGTGCCATAACATGGATGCAGGCTGATGCCATGTCATCGACATACAGGAATTCGCGCATAGGGGTTCCTGTACCCCAGATAGTTACATTTGAAGCATTGGTTCTCTTGGCCTGGTAAAAACGGCGGATCAATGCAGGGATCACGTGACTGTTATCAGAGTGGAAATTATCTTGCGGGCCGTAAAGGTTGGTTGGCATTACACTACGATAATCTACACCGTATTGACGAGAGTACGACTCGCACAGTTTTAACCCTGCGATTTTGGCAATGGCATAGGGTTCGTTAGTCGGTTCTAAATGTCCGGACAGAAGAATGCCTTCTTTAATCGGTTGGGGGGCTAGCTTGGGGTAAATGCACGACGAACCGAGAAAAAGCAATTGTTTGACGCCATTCTTCCATGCTGCATGAATAACATTGGCCTCGATCATCAAATTTTCATAAATGAAGGGGGCTGGTTCTGAATTATTGGCATGAATCCCACCCACCTTAGCGGCCGCAAGGAACACAGTATCAATAGACTCTTGGTGGAAAAAATGGTTAACCGCGCTTTGGTTGGTGAGGTCGAGCTCTGCCGAACTCCGTGTCAGTATGTTGTGATAACCCTGCGCTTCAAGCTGACGAACAATTGCTGAGCCCACCATTCCGTGATGACCGGCTACAAAAATTTTGCTGTCTTTATTTAATGACATAACTAAACCCAATTAACTGAGAGTAATAGAAAATACATTGGATATACTGGCGTGCATGCCTAAACACGAAGGACGGCTAATTTTCTCGGGAAATAGTGATCTCATGGCCGTGCTTTTTCAGCAAGGCATGGCGTTTTGCTATATCAAGGTCATTCGTTACCATCTCAGCGCATAGTTGCTGGAGTGATATTTCTGGCTCCCAGCCTAGTTGCTGTTTAGCCTTGGTTGGATCGCCTAGCAGTGTTTCTACTTCGGCCGGGCGGAAATAGCGAGGTTCAACCTTAACGATAACGTCGCCAATATTCAGAGCCGGTGCCTTATCGCCAGACACTGACATGACGATGCCGCACTCATCAACACCGTGGCCTTCAAATGCCAATTCGATACCCAGTTCGGCTGCAGCCATCCGTACAAAGTCGCGCACAGAGATTTGCTTACCCGTTGCTATCACGAAATCTTCAGCAACATCTTGTTGTAGCATCATCCATTGCATCCGAACATAGTCTTTACTGTGCCCCCAGTCCCGAAGGGCATCCATGTTGCCCAGATAGAGACATTTCTCTAGTCCCTGAGCGATGTTAGCCAGTCCCCGAGTAATTTTTCGGGTGACAAACGTTTCCCCACGGCGCGATGACTCATGATTAAACAGGATACCGTTGCACGCATACATGCCATAGGCTTCACGGTAATTTACAGTACACCAGTAGGCATACATTTTTGCCACCGCGTAAGGAGAGCGAGGATGAAAGGGGGTTGTTTCCTTCTGCGGGGTTTCTTGAACCTGGCCGTATAGTTCAGAGGTTGAGGCCTGGTAAAAGCGAGTTTTCTTCTCCAATCCTAAGAACCGGATGGCTTCCAGCAGCCTTAGTGTACCGAGTGCATCGACATCTGCAGTGTACTCTGGTGATTCAAATGAAACGGCGACATGAGACTGTGCTCCCAGGTTA
>NZ_JAKRFQ010000478.1 GCF_022347985.1 Photobacterium sp. OFAV2-7 | reverse complement strand
TTAATACCACGTGCTTTTGCATCTTCAGGGCTCATGTAGATTGGTTCACGGCCCTGAACGGTATAGGTTGCACGGTACTCTTCCGATTCACATAACTGCGAGTGCAGACGTTGATCAGGGTGACAAGACTGTAGCTGGAGCGGGTACTTATCAGAGCCTGGACCACCGTGGCTACGTTCGACTTTTTCAAACCACATTGGGTGGCCTTTACAGTCGTTGTAGCCATATTTCGCAATCTTGTTTGAGAAGATTTCGATTAAGCCTGAAGCCGTACCCAATGCGTATTCTTCCGGATCTTCGCGGAAGTCAGCGTGGCGAACCCAAGGCTTGCCCTTACCAAATTCAACAAACCCTTCTTCCCAGAATTTCTCGAATTCTGGCATATCAAACTTGCCTTTGTTGGCTTTGCGGCAATTTTTGTAGATTTCCTTCAGCCACTGCATTTCATTCATGCCGCGGGTGTACTCGCGATCTTTACCGAAGCGCTTGGTTAGCTCGGTGAAGATTTCGAAGTCACTTTTCGCTTCGAACTGAGGTTCAACCAGCTTCTGCATTGCAATAATACCGCGGGCAGAATAAGAGCCGTATACGTCGATATCGTTGCGCTCGAATGGTGTTGTTGCAGGCAGAACGATGTCGGAGAAGCGACAAGTTGCTGTCCAGCGGTAATCTACAGAGACCACTGTCTCCAGTGATTGTTGTGCCTGCTTCATGCGGTTGCGGTCCTGGTGGTGATGCCACGGGTTATTACCGCTAAATACCATCATCTTGATTTCAGGCAGTTTCACCTTCTTGCCGTTATAGTCGATGGTCTCGCCCGGGTTCACCAGGCTATCTACCCAACGCGCAACCGGGATCACTTTGCTAAAGCCGTTAAATTTCTCACCGTGAACTGGCTTGTAACCTTTATCCGGCGTTGAAGGGAATGCGCCCGGACCTGCAGCACCCGAAGATGGTACACCGATAGAGCTGTAGTGGTGGGCGTAAGAGATACCACCGCCAGGAAGACCGATTTGACCAAGCATCGAAGCTAGTACGGCTGCCATCCAGTAAGGCTGTTCACCATGCTGCTGACGTTGTACACACCAGCCCAGCATCAGCTGAGTGCGGTCTGCTGCCATCGCACGGGCTAGCTTGCGGATGTCGTCAGCCGGAACACCACAGATCTTGGCGGCCCACTCCGGTGTTTTCTCGATCTTGTCTTCGGTTTTACCCATCAGGTAAGGAACAAACTTCTCATAACCCATGGTGTATTCGTCAAGGAAATCGACGTCAGCCAGATCTTCGGTTGCCAGGGTGTGGGCAATGGCCATCATCAGGGCAACGTCAGTTTGCGGGTTGATGCGCATCTGTTCACAACCGAGGAACTTCTGGGTCTTGGTGGCTACCGGGTCAATGCTGATCACGCGGATGTCACCGCTGGCAATTTTGGCTTTCAGCTCGTCCAGGTGAGGATAGGCTTCGTGAGTCTCACAGTTCCAGCCCACCTGCAGGTTTTTCACCGGATCGTTCGCCCATAAAACCAGGAACTTGGTCTCGTTCAGGATGTGCTGCCAAGAAGTACCTTGCGCATAAACTTCAGAGTTGCCTAGTACGTAAGGAAGAATGTGCTGACCGGCACCGGTAGAATAGTCACCGACTTTTTTGGTAAATGAACCGTGGTAGGCAATGGCGCGCTGCATATGGTTACCTGCGCTGTGCAGAGCACCAGTTGAACGCCAGCCCGTTTGACCGGCATGAAGCGCTGAAGAGCCATACGTTTTCTGAACGCGATCTAGCTCGCTATGGAAAAGATCCAGGGCCTTATCCCAGCTAACACGAACAAAACGGTTATCACCACGCTTGCTGGTGTCGCTCTTGCTGCCATTTTTCAGCCAGTCAACGCGTACCATAGGGTAGCGGACACGTGATGGGTTGTAGATCATCCCTTTCATGCCTTTTAGCATGTCGGTAGGGTGAGTATCTAGTTCAAAGGGTTTGATTTCAGCTACACGTCCGTTTTCGATACGGGCACGGAATGCGCCCCAGTGGGAACCTGTCAGTTTCCACTGCGGTGTTTCAGCTGCCATCGCCTTGCTGGCAGTTAGCAAACTTGGGCCTACAACTACGCCTGCGGCACTGGCGGTAATACCTTTCAAAAAGTCACGGCGTTTCAGGTTAAAACTTGAACCACTCATGATAGCCTCGCTTATCAGTTATTATTGATACCAAGCTGAACAGTTAATTTTTGCCAAAAGGCATCCTAACCATTCGGTTTGGCTTTAGGGGAAGGAGGGCGCCGATAACGACCTCCAAGCTTAGTTAGTGATCGTTGCTATAGTCTGAAGAGTGCATCTGCAGGTAACGCAGAACGACTTGCTCTTCTTCTTTTTCGAAGTCAGCGAAATCGAGCATGCCTTTGAACATTCCTACCCAGGTGTTCGAGTCGAAATGTGCTTCTGCCGGTTGAGAGTGACATCGGCTGCATGTGGCGGTGTAGGCTTCCTTAGCGTATTCCCAGATTGGTTCAACCTCTTCCACCAGGTCGGTTTTGTCTGTCCACAGAGTAAAGTCGACGTGCTGCCAGGTGATGCTGGTATCTTCGTCTTCCTTGGCATCAAGGACATTAAAGAAGCCTTTGGTTTTGGCTACTTTACGCTGAAGTGAAGCGACACGAATATTGCGGGCAAAGTCTTGCATGATGATTTTGCCGCTGCCTTTTTTCTTGCGCCAACCGGTAATTTTCACTTCGATAGCGTCACCTTGGCTTCTGACGACTTCCACAGGCACGGATGAGATCATCAAGCCCGCTTTTTTCGTCATCTCCGGATCCAGGAACAGTTCCTTGTTGTGCAGCGTATAGTAGGTGTTCCCGCTACGAACCGATGTTTCCAGAGCCTGCGTGTTCAGATCATCCATAATGGCTTTGTAGCCAGCGGACATATCCGGCATGTGGTGGGCAATACCTTTGTGACAGTCGATGCAGCTTTGATCGTTTTTGGCA
Source organism: Photobacterium sp. OFAV2-7 (assembly GCF_022347985.1). Taxonomy (GTDB): domain Bacteria; phylum Pseudomonadota; class Gammaproteobacteria; order Enterobacterales; family Vibrionaceae; genus Photobacterium. Next base: position 906 of record NZ_JAKRFQ010000478.1, on the reverse strand, counting down.
GCATCCATCATCTGATCGCGGGCATCAGCCGACATCTTGTCAAAGTCCATGCTGTTATAGTCATGGCAACTGCGGCATTCGGCAGAACCGTTTTCAGACATTCGTGCCCATTCGCGTTTCGCCATTTCCAGGCGTTTTTTGCTGAATTTCTCAGGTGTATCGACTTCGCCGGTCAGTTTGGCCCACAACTCCATTGAAGCCTGAGCTTTACGCGCTATCTTGTCGGTAAAATTGTGCGGAACATGGCAGTCCGGACAAGTTGCGCGTACACCGGTACGGTTTTTGAAGTGGATGGTGCTTTGTAGCTCTTGGTAAACGTTGTTTTCCATCTCATGACAACCAATACAGAATTGTTCCTGATTGGTGTACTCAAGACCGGCATCAAAAGTGGTCCAGAACCCTATACCGCCAACAAAACCGGCCAGGATCAAAATGCCTAATCCGATGGTTTTGCTGGGTGTAAAGAAATGTTGCAGTATTTGCTTAATTGATTTCATTATTTTTCCTTACAGCAGCCACGCTGCCAAACCATAAAGGCCTACTGCACCTGCTGTAAGTGCAGGGAAAATAACAAATGTGTAAAGAAATGTTGATTTCAATTCTTGTTGTTTTATTGCTGTCATAAAACTCACCTCGCGTGTTTTTTTATTCATTCTAATGAGAGGGTGTGAATGGCAGATATAGAAATGCGAGCGTATGTTATTGAATGTGAAAGATTATTAATGGTTTTTTCGTAGGCTTATGAAAAATAACCATTTTATTTTTGTGGCATTCGGTGAGTGAATTTTGACTAATTTTAAATAATTGATAGGAATGTGATAGAGGTATGCTTTTCCACAAATTGCCACCACGAGCAATACCACTTTGGTGGCGTTTTTTGGTGGTTGTTGGAAGTGGTGTGGGGAT
>NZ_JAKRFQ010000477.1 GCF_022347985.1 Photobacterium sp. OFAV2-7 | reverse complement strand
TCCTCAAATGCGATAACCAAGCACAAGAAGTCAACATCTTCATCTTACCCTTAATGCATGGAGTACGCGATAGAAACGTTTCTACTGTAATTGCTATTTATGATACTGTCAACTACCTTAACACTGAAATCATCACACAGATAACACAATGATTTGAGAGTAATGGCCAAAGAGAACATAGAAAACAAGCTAAATATTTGATAATAAAAGATTCTATTTCAATGAAAATAATATAATTTTCAATCAAGCCAATAGAAACGTTTATACTGCCTTATAGGGAATTGAAAACGTTGAAGGTAAAAGTCAGAAAGTAAAAAGGGAAGCCGAAGCTTCCCTTGAAAAGGTACTATACCGATTATCGATTAGTGATTTCGGATCCACTCATCCATATCAGACTTCAGGTTATCAGACTTGGTACCAAAGATAGCCTGAACACCGCCACCGGCAATTACTACCCCAGCGGCACCCAACTTCTTGAGCTGCTCCTGGTCAACTTTATCGACGCTGGCTACTGACACACGCAAACGCGTGATACAAGCATCAAGCCCTGTAATGTTATCCTTGCCACCAAAGGCCATGACAAGCTCTTTCGCCAACTCTGAGCCTTCTGCTGTTACGCCCGTGCCTTCTTCTTCGTCTTCACGACCCGGCGTCTTCAGATCAAGCTTGGCAATCACGGTGCGGAAAACCACATAGTAGATAGCAGCATAGATTAATCCCATGAACGGGAACAACCACAGCTTCTGAGAGTTCGCCGATAACACCACAAAATCAATAAATCCGTGCGAGAACGTTGTACCATGAACCATGCCCAACATGTTGGTCATCACAAATGCCGATCCAGCTAGCAATGCGTGTATCCCATACAGGATAGGCGCAACGAACAGGAAGGAGAACTCAATCGGTTCAGTAATACCGGTCAGGAATGATGTCAACGCCGCTGAAATCATAATACCACCGACCTTGGCACGGTTCTCAGGTTTGGCCGAGTGCCAAATTGCGATTGCAGCCGCAGGCAAGCCATACATTTTGAACATATAGCCGCCCGCTAGCTGACCGAACCCGTTGCCAGCAAGACGCGAAGGCTCATCAGCAACCAGGTAGCAAGTCAGCACACCGTTTTGTGTTTCACCGGCAGCATTAACACAGCTACCCGCCTCGAAGAAAAACGGTACGTTCCAAACATGGTGCAAACCAAACGGGATTAGAGAACGCTCAACAACACCGTATATACCAAATGCCAACGTCGGGTTCTGGTGAGCAGCCCACTCAGAGAAAGCCTCAATACCGCCGCCGATTGGTTGCCAGATAACAGACAGTAGAAGCGCCAAGGCAATAGCGCAAAAACCTGTCATGATCGGAACAAATCGCTTGCCGGCAAAAAAGCCAAGGTATTCCGGAAGCTGAATACGATAGAACTTGTTGAAAGCCCATGCCGCTAGGCCACCGACAAGAATACCTCCAAGCACACCGGTATCAAGTTTGTCGACTTCCATGACTCCAGCCATAACGCTTAATGTCGCAGCCAAAATGCCGTAGCCAACAATTGCAGCCAGCCCAGCGACACCATCGTTATTTGTAAAGCCCAACGCAACGCCCACTGCAAACAACAGCGGCATCTGGCCGAATACAGAACCACCAGCTTGCTCCATAATTTGAGAGACTACTTCAGGCAACCAGCTAAAATTCGCTGCGCCAACCCCCAGTAATATACCGGCTACCGGCAAAACCGATACAGGCAGCATAAGCGCCTTACCGACTTTTTGCAGGTTAGCAAAAAGGTTCTTAAACATAGTGTGCTCCTGAGTGAGAATGTTTTAGTTAGTTATCAAGTCAGTGCAAGCGACCTACCCCCGTAGTCATAATGCTAGCACCACTTAGCTTTTTTATTGCCTCACAAGTATAAAATGAGGCATTTTATAAAACTTGATACTTATCAATGATACCGCTCAGGAATGAAATATTATTCCAAAATATCGCCTAATAAATCACCACTAATTACATCCATCTCGTCGATAATGATTAAAACGCTGATTTTTAATACAGGTTCAAATTAAAATCACTTAAAACAATGAAAGTGAATTTCATTATTGGAATTAATTTTCAAGAAGGGTGCAGAAGGAAACATTTTTGAATGCTTCACGCAAATATTGCGTGCAAGCACAGAAGCAAATTTAAATAAAAAAGGAGCATTTGCTCCTTTTTACTTCAACAAATCATTCTGTGTTTTGGCTAACGCTTAGCCAGGGAGAAAAGCGTGAAGAAATTATCCGTGGTTACTTTCTCGACCTCTTCAGCAGAGACGCCTTTAAGCAGGGCAATATACTCTGCAACTTCACGTACATAGGCAGGCTGGTTTTGCTTACCGCGATACGGGATCGGAGCCAAATAAGGGGAGTCTGTCTCGACCAGCAGGCGATCCAGCGGAAGGTTGCTGACAACGTGCTTTAATTCGCTGGCTTTGTTAAAAGTGACGATACCGGAAATCGAAATATACAACCCAAGTTCAATCGCTTCCTTGGCCATCTCCAGACTTTCGGTAAAGCAATGCAACACGCCACCGCACTTTTCCGCCCCTTCTTCACGCAGGATCTGCATAGTATCCTCACGGGCCATTCGGGTATGGATGATCAACGGCTTGTTGAGCTCTACCGCCAGACGGACATGCTGACGAAAGATTTCTTGCTGCTGTTCGGCCAATTCCGGTTGATAGTGGTAATCCAGGCCTGTTTCACCGATAGCAACTACGCGCTCATGCTGAGCAAAGGTCTTGAGCTGTTCAAAATCGAAACCCGCCTCGATATCTAATGGATGCACACCGCAGGAGGCAAACACATTTTCATGCGGCTCAATCATCTCTATCATGGTCGGGAAGCTTTTCAGGGTTACGCCAACAGACAGGAAGTACTCTACCCCCCGTGCCTTTGCCTTGGCCAACACATCATCAATCCCTGTATGAAGTTGCTCGTAGTCCAGTTTGTCCAGGTGACAATGTGAATCAACTAACACGTTCCTTTCCTCAATTCTATTTTCTCTATTAATCGGCGATAAAACCGGTCAGCCACTCAACAACCAGCAGCTCTTCATTCAATCCGGTGTGTTTTTCCAACTTTCGATGCAACTCGTTGGCTTTACGTACCTGCGTTAACAATATGGTCGGACTGATCTTCGCAGCAACAGCCTGCACCTTATCAACAGACTCACTGTGCACCAGGTGCGAGCTGACACCCTGCTGGAGTTTAATACAATCAACAAGGAAGTAGCTAAGCCACTTAAGGCTGACAATGCCCTCACTCGTACAAAGGGCAGCCACATCATAGACACCGGTAAAGGGCGGCTGCAGAAAATCGCTAAATGCCCCAAGCAAGTTTCCATGACGGATGTCTTGTCCCTGTTCAATAAACCGCTGTGTCGCTAAAGGGGCTCCGCCGTTCAGGCGTACCGATTCCAACTTTACCGTTTGCATCATCTGCCGCTCAACCCAGCGCCGGGTTTCCTGCTCGTCAGGCACGGCCAGTCGCCATTTGTTACAGCGGCTGTTGATTGTCGGCAACAGGCTGTCGAGCGACTGTGCCGTCAAAATAAACTGACAACCCGATGGTGGTTCTTCCAGGGTTTTCAATAAGGCATTCGCTGCGGCCTCTCCCAACGCATCAGCGTGATCTATCATGATCACGCGCTGACCTGCCAGCTGAGACGTTTCCATCGCCCAGCGGTTACACTGACGAACAGCATCAACGCCAATCTGTTTGCCTTCCTGCAAAGGAGCGACAACATGAAAATCAGGATGGGTCTTTGCAGCAAATAGCTGACAGCTATGGCATGCCCCACAGGGCTCGGTATCGCAGTTCTGACAAAGCACTGTCTGGGCGAGATGTTGCGCCAGCACC